>CAIQUD010000123.1 GCA_903874965.1 uncultured Actinomycetes bacterium
TCTCCTTTGGCGGTTGGGATATGCCGATTGCTTACGAGACGGGAACCATCGCCGAGCATCGTGCGTGTCGCACGGACGCCGTCGTGTTCGACGTGAGCCACCTTGGCACGGTGCGTCTGAGTGGGGAAGAAGCCTTCGCCACCCTGCAGCGAACGCTCTCCAATGACCTCACTCGGATCCAGCCTGGTCGGGCCCAATACACGCACCTGCTTAATGAACAAGGTGGCGTTGTCGATGACATCATTGTCTGGTGGGTCAGCGAGGACCGCTTCGATGTCATGCCGAATGCTTCCAACACGACAAGTGCGCGTGCTGCGCTTGGTGGAACTGACGTCACCGGCGAGCGCGTCGTTCTTGCGCTTCAAGGCCCACTTGCGCGGACGAAGGTTGCCAGCTTTGCTCCTGATGCCGCCAGCGTTGGTCGATTCTGTGTTCGCGAGTTCTCCTATAAGGGGACAACGGTCGTTGCCGCTGGAACGGGTTACACCGGCGAGGATGGCATTGAAGTCGCAGTGCCGGTCGAGATTGCCGAGGACTTCTTCGCCGAGGTGCTTCAGGCCGGCATCATTCCTGCCGGTCTTGGTGCGCGTGACACGCTTCGGCTTGAGGCGGGGTTGCCGCTGCATGGCCACGAACTCAGCCCGTCAATTTCTCCACTCCAAGCCAAACTCAATTGGGTTATTGGTTGGAACAAGCCAACCTTCATTGGTCGATCAGCTCTCGAAGCAGAGAAGGCCGCAGGAGTTTCACGATCACTCGTTGGGATTGTGACCGAAGGCAGGCAACCACCTCGCGAGGGTTCGTCCATTGAGCATGACGGCGTGACGGTCGGTCTCGTGACCAGTGGAAACTTCTCTCCCATGCTTGAGACCGGGATCGCTATGGGCTTCCTCGACACCTCGTCAGGTCTCGCTGCTGGCGACGAGGTCCAAGTCGTTGTGCGGGGGAGAGCGCTCAGTGGCCGTCTCGTTTCGCTTCCTTTCTGGCCACCTAAGGATCGATAATGGCTGACTACCTTCCACACACTGAAGCGGAACTTGCTTCCATGCTCCAGTTCCTCGGACTCTCGAGCACCGCGCAATTGTTTGATGCGGTTCCGGCGGCACTGCAGCTTGGACGCGGTCTCAATATGGCCGACGGCCTGTCGGAGCCAGATGTCAGTGTTCGATTCAATGAACTTGCTTCTCGAAACCTCGGAAGCAGTGATCGGCTCCTTTGTTTTGCCGGGAGTGGCGCCTATGACCACGAGGTCCCACCGGTTGTTCGGGCGCTTGCGAGTCGTTCCGAGTTTGTCACGGCCTATACGCCCTATCAACCTGAAGTTGCCCAGGGAGTTCTTCAGGCCATCTTCGAATTCCAGACGATGATTGCCCGAATTTCTGGTCTTCCCGTCGCCAATGCCTCGCTCTATGACGGCGCAACCGCACTTGTTGAAGCGGTGAATCTTGGCGTTGCGTCGAGCGGTTCTTCTCGCGTCGTGCTCTCCTCGGGGGTGCACCCACACTGGCGCCAGGTCGTTCAGACCTTTGCCCAAGGTACTGGTCACGAAATTGAGATCGTTGGCCTCAAGAATGGGTTGACGGATTGGTCGGCCATTGATGGGACCTGTGGCGTGATTGTGGTTGCGCAGCCGAACTATCTCGGTGGGCTTGAAGACCTTGACGCGGTTCGGGCATTGTGCGATCGGACGGGCGCCATCATGGTCGTGGCCGCTGATCCAGTCGCCAGCGGTGTCCTCAAGAGTCCTGGTGCCTATGGCGCCGACGTGATGGTCGGTGAAGGTCAAGGTTTTGGAACCGCCCTGAGCTTTGGTGGCCCATATCTCGGTCTCTTCGCCTGTACGACCAAGGAAATTCGTCGACTTCCGGGTCGAATTGTTGGCGAGACGGTTGACGTTGAAGGGCGGAGGGCGTATGTAACGACGCTCCGAACTCGAGAACAGGACATTCGTCGAGAGAAAGCAACGTCCAATGTCTGTACTAATCAGACACTTATGGCTGTCGCTGCCTCCATTCAACTTGGTTGGTTGGGCACTGAAGGGTTCAGAGAGCTGGCGCTCGCCTGTGCACGTGGCACTCGTTACCTCGCCAATCAACTTCGTTCATCAACCACAGCGAAGTTGCTCCATCCAAATCTCCCGACCTTTCGTGAGCTGGCTATCAGGACCAACGCACCAGCATCGTTGGTAATTGAACGAATGGCTGCCAAGGGATTCCTTGCTGGAATTGCTGCGTCGAGCTTGACCCGGGGGAGTGATCTCTCCATTGATGACCACGATCTCGATCATGTCTTGTTGGTCTCGGTCACCGAGCGTCGGACCGCAGCAGAGATCGATGCCTACGTTCTTGCCCTCGAGGAGGCAGCAGCATGAGTTCAACGATGCAGGCAGCAGGAGGAAAGGCCTCGTCCGCCCCACTCATGGGGCGTGATGCCGAGCCGACAATCTTCGAACTCAGCCAACCTGGGCGTTCAAGTTTTCAGTTTCGGACGACAGGCATTCCAGCGTGGACGGCGGAGGAGATGTTTGATGAACGCTTCCTTGCAGATTCGAAGGTTCCTCTCGCTGAGGTCTCTGAACGCGACCTCGTTGCGCACGTCACTCGACTGAGTCACCGACAATTTTCTGTCGATCTCGGCGCCTATCCGCTTGGTTCTTGCACCATGAAGTACAACCCAAAGATTTGCGACACGATTGCGGGTCTTCCGGGCCTCGCAGGAGTTCACCCGGGTGCTCCGGCATTTTTGAGTCAAGGTTGGCTTGAGATCATGGTCGCCCTCGAGAAGGCACTCTGCGAAGTTACGGGCATGGAAGCAGCAACGCTCCAGCCAGCGGCGGGTGCAGCAGGCGAGCTCACGGGACTCCTCCTCATGCGTGCCTATCACGCGGCAAATGGCGATGTTCGGCGCCGAATCATTATTCCCGACTCGGCTCACGGCACCAACCCAGCGTCAGTAACCCTTGGTGGGTATGAGGTGACGACTGTTCCTTCCGATGACCGTGGATGTGTCGATCTCGAAGCCCTGAAAGCGGTCCTCGGCCCAGATGTCGCCGGCATCATGCTGACCAACCCCAATACCTTGGGACTCTTCGAAGAGGACATTGCCGAGATTGCGGCTGCAGTGCACGAGGTCGGCGGACTGCTTTATTACGACGGAGCAAACCTCAACGCCATCATGGGCGTGGTCCGGCCCGGCGACATGGGCTTTGACATTGTGCACATGAATCTTCACAAGACTTTTGCAACCCCACACGGGGGAGGGGGGCCGGGAGCAGGACCAGTAGCGGTTTCCGCGCGTCTCGTCGAGTTTCTTCCTGGGCCTCGAGCAACTGAAGTTGATGAAGGTGTCTTTGACTGGGTGATGCCGCCTCGCTCGATTGGTCGCGTTCATGGATGGCATGGGAATTCCCTCGTGCTGGCCCGAGCGCTTGCCTATATCGAGATCCATGGGGGAGATGGACTCCGCCGAGTTTCTGAGCGAGCCGTGCTCAATGCAAATTGGATTCGTCGGCGTCTGTCGACGGTCTTCGATGTTGCCTTCGATCGTCCTTGCATGCACGAAGTGGTGTTGACGTTGGCATCACTCCGAAAAGAGCATGGCGTCAAGGCAATTGACATTGCGAAGCGACTCATGGAAGAGGGCTTCCATGCACCAACGGTTTACTTCCCGTTGATTGTTGACGAGGCGATCATGATTGAGCCAACGGAGACCGAGAGCGTTCAAACGCTGGAGGCTCTGGCCCAAGCATTTGAAGTTGCCCTTGATGACGCGATCAACAATAAGGAGGCCGTGTTGGCCGCTCCTCGAACGACACCTGTTGGTCGAGTGGATGAAGCGAGAGCCGCTCGGCAACTCGTCCAAACCTTCGACGCACGGTAGTCACACCAAGAGCAACGAGATGATCTCGGTTGCTCCAGGTCGTCTGATGTGTGGTCAGTCAAGCAGGTCGGGCTGCTGGCGCACGATCTGATCGAAGAGTGGCTGGAAGCTGAATCGACCGGCAGTTTCGGTGCCGACGACGTCGTGAGTATTCACCGCTGCCTCGTGATCAATATGAATCGGTGTCCCCGCAGCCATTGCAAGAAGCTGCGCCTGGCAGGAACGC
This sequence comes from uncultured Actinomycetes bacterium, assembly GCA_903874965.1. Taxonomy (GTDB): domain Bacteria; phylum Actinomycetota; class Acidimicrobiia; order Acidimicrobiales; family RAAP-2; genus CAIQEU01. The sequence continues at coordinate 4,106 of CAIQUD010000123.1, forward strand.
TCCATGGTGATGAACCACCAAACAGCCGACTCGACACTTTGGCCAACCGTCAAGAGGCCGTGATTCCGGAGAATGGCGGCTTTGCCTTCGCCGAGGGCGTGGGCAATTCGCTTTCCTTCTTCGGTGTCGAGGACGACGCCGGTGAAATCATCGAACACCTCATGGTCTTGATAAAAGGCGCAGACATCTTGGGTCATGGGGTCGAGCTTGCGGCCAAGTGAAGAAAACGCCTTGCCATGCACAGAGTGGGAGTGCGCTGCAGCGATGACGTCGGGACGTGCGGCATGCACCTGGGAGTGAATCGCAAATGCTGCACCATTGACGAAGGCGTCGCCTTCAACAACATTGCCTTCCGCGTCAACACAAATGAGGTCTGAAACACGCACGTGAGAGAACGACATGCCGAAGGGGTTCACCCAGAAGCGGTGGGGATCTCCTGGGTCACGAGCAGTGATGTGACCAGCGACTCCCTCGTCAAAGCCGAACTTGCCGAACAAACGGAAACCGGCAGCGAGTCGTTGCTTGCGGTAGAGGCGCTCGTCCTCAACGCTCATCACGTCACCGAACTTTGGAATCAACAAGTCAGTCATACCTGCTCCTTTGGTCGTTTGAATCCTACGCAGGGAAGTCCCTGACCGCACGCTTACGCCGTGAAGAGGTAGCCCAACTGGAGGAGCAGCACCGCCCCAGAAAAGGTTCCGAGTAGATGAAATGCCGCCAATCCGGGCTTCCCAGTTCTTCCGAGCCGCACCGTGTCAACCATTGCCGTTGACCACGTGGTGAAGCCTCCACAGAAACCAACGCTGAGGACGAGTTGCATCTGCATCGTCGACGCTGACAGGTAGTGAAGATAGGGGGCACCAGCGACCGCTGACGCGTGGATCCAACCGGTAACGAGACCGAGGATGAAGGAGCCCAGCAAGTTCACGACCACAATGCCGGAAGTCGTCCTTCGGCCAACGCGACGTTCAACAACTCGGTCAATGACGAACCGAAGACATGCCCCGAGGCCACCGGCCAAGAATAGATACAGCGGAGTCACGACTGCACCTCAACGTCTTGAAACACGCACTGTCCGAGTCGTTCACCAGCGTAGGCAGCGGCAACGCCAATCGACAGATTGACGCCTAGCGAAAGCAGCACCGTTCCGCTTGGTGCACTGGCAATGATGGCGTGCTGTTCAAAGCTTGCAATGGTTCCATAGGTCGTAAAGCCACCGAGGAAGCCGGTCGTGAGGAACAGCCGTTGACCATGCTGAGGATGCGTGTGAAAGAAGGCAAGTGCAAGCCCAAGTGCGAATGCTCCAACAGAATTCATCACCAAGTAGAGCCACTGCTCCTGGAGCCAAAGCGGGAAGATTGTTGGTGACCATCTGAATCGAGTCAAGTTGTAACGAGCGAGTACACCGAGGCCACCTCCAACAGCCACGGGCCAGAGCTCCGAAAGGCGGATCGCAGAAGTGGGCTCATCGAGCTCGGCGAGGGCATCGTCGTCCGTGGGCTCGATTGATGCTCCCGCTTCTGACATGTCACGAGCCTACAAAGGAGAAGGGGAGTCTCCGTGTTCTCTGCGAGCAAGCTCTGCGCGTTCAAATTCCCTTTGACTCCGACGGCTACTCTCGGGCGTGAGAGACAACGACTCATCCCTACGGCCATCGGAGTTCATGTTGAGACGGTCAACGATGTTCTCCGCTCTGGTCCTTGTTGCGGTGTTGTTGTCGTCATGCGCCGCATCCGAATCACCAGCTGTCGCACGCGGTCATCAAGAGAGCGTGACGCGAATTCCTCGGTCGAAGGTCAATTCGGAGTGGTCTGTCGCCCTATGGAGTCCCGTTCGCGACTACGAGCAGCATGACTTCGCAACGAAGCAACTTTCACTGTTTGTGGTCACCCCTCACGGTGGTCGGTATTTCGTCCGAAAGTTTCCAGCAGAGACCTCTCTTGTTTCGTGGTCCTTCACGCTTGATCGAGTCCTTGTTCTCGTCACCGCACGGGGGAGTTCTTCGCTACAAACGGTTTCGCTGAGCAACGGCGCAGTCCTCGCTCGATGGAATGTAGGAACCGCTTTCGACGTTGTTGGTTTCGCTGATGGTGCTGGGCGGTCCGTGCTTGCGCTCAGCCACGGGTCGCTCGGTTACGGCGGAACCCTCGAGCGTCGATCAGTGTCAGGTTCAATCCTCACGAACTTCGATGTCCGGGTCGAAGATCAGTCGGGTGCCACCGCCTTGATGCCGACAGGGGAGGTGGCCGTTCTTCCTGCTCCGGATCGACAAAACATCAGTGGTCGAAATTCCGTTCTACGGATCTATTCCAAGCAGGGAAAGACCGAGAGAAACATCGACCTGTCCGCCTACCGCTATTGCCGCCTTGTTCGCTGGTGGAATACCTCGTCGATTTTGGCCAACTGTGAGCCACTGACTGCTCAACGATCAATTCTCATCAGGGTGGGTCGTCTTGGGGGAGTCCGGGCCATGACGCAGGTGGTTACGAAGGTTCTCGACACTTCCGGCAACGACACGCTCAATTGGTCTCCAGACATTCTGCCGAGTGACATCAATGCCTGGAGAATCCAGTCCGGGCTCTACCTCCAAGAAGCTGGTGCCTGTGGCGAGTTCCTTGCAAAGTATGTCGCCCCGAGCATTCGACAGTCCGTCACCGTGCCGCTCGCAGCGGAGTCGGGTTCAGGTGTGTACGGAGCGAGCGCCAAGCGTCTCTTCCTTCAAGGACGAATGGAATGTCTTCCCGGAAGATCCATCCTTTGGTATGAGCCATCCCACAAGGCGGTGACCGTCGTCCTCGGGCCTCCATTGAGCGGCGGGATGGTCACGAGTGCCCTGGTGAACCCTCGTACGAGATCATGAGGGAGAGCACTCCGAAGTGGCGAGTCCTTCCCTCAAAGAATAGGGCTACTTTCATAATGAACATTATCGGCGGAAAGGAGAGCGATGGAAGTACGGCTCGGAGCGCCTATTTCAGCAATTTGGACGCTGCAGCCTTGAAGTCCTCTGACCCAAGAAGACGACTGAATTCGGCGTTCTCTCTCCGAATGACGTCTTCGAGCGTTCCCTCGTCATTCCGAAGTAGGGCTTTCGTTGCACAAACGGCATCTGGTGACTTCGCTGAAATTTGCGCGGCCTTACTCAGCGCAACCGCAACCAAGTCATCCTCAACGACTCCATTGATGAGGCCCAAGTGATGAGCCTCGCTCGCACTCACCAAATCACCGAGAAGGAAAAGCTGCGAGGCGTTGAGGGCTCCAACACGTTGCGCAAGAAGTCTGGTTGATCCAGCCTCCGGTACAACCCCAAGATCGGTGAATCCCGTCTTGAAGCGGGCCAGTGGTGAGGCGTAGACGAGGTCGCAGTGGAGCAACATCGTTACGCCGATGCCAACAGTGATCCCATTGACCGCTGCGATGAATGGCTTTGGGAACGAGACGAAGTTTCCAATCAACCTCGCCTGAGGTGACGGTCCGTCGATCCGAACTGAACCATTGAGGAAGTCTTTGAGGTCATTCCCGGCGCAGAAACTGTCACCAGAGCCCGTAACGACAACGGCCCGAATTGATGAATCGGCGGCAGCTGCTTCAAGCGCATCAGAGAACGCGTCATACATGGCAAAGGTGAGCGCGTTCTTCTTTTCAGGACGATTGAGTCTGATGCACAGCACTGAGCCGTGTAGTTCCGTTACGACGTCCGACATCGAAGCCTCCTTGAGTGTCTTCATTGTAAGTAGGGATGATCAAACCGCGAGGATGACCGCTTCATCGGGTCGAAGGTGTCCATCGAAGCCGTCTCTATGGTCTCGCCCGGTCGAAAAGAGCAGATGGCCTCTGTCGCTCACCTCGACAGCGTCGTGGCTGAAATTAATCAGAATCCGTAAAACTTCCTGCCCATTCACGCGTTCATACGCAAGGACCCGGTCATCGCTCGTAACCCACCGAAAGTCCCCAGATTTGAGGGCAACGCTCCCCTTGCGAAGTTCGAGTACGGCTCGATACATCGACAGCATCGATTGTGGGTCATTGCGCTCTACTGCCACCGACTTGTCTGATGCGTCGGGCGGGAAGGCCATCCACGCGGCTGAGGTCCAGCCGTGGGTTGGGGTTGCATCCCACGGGATCGGCGCCCGTGCTCCGTCTCGAAAGCCTGGATCAATCACCTCGCCATCGCCAAGTACGGCGTTCTCGAGACCGAGTTCTTCACCTTGAAAGAGGAATGGGGTCCCTCTCAGTGTCAGGAGCAATACGGCTGCTGCGGCGACCCGTTCAGCACTTCGAAGTCGAGAGGCAATGCGAGGGGCATCGTGGTTGTTGAGCACCCAGGTTGGCCACGCATCTCTGTGGTCGTGATTCTCGATCACTCGGTTGACGATCTCACGCCAAGCCTCAGCTCGCCACGGGCGAAACATTGGCTCGAAATTAAAGGCGAGGTCCAATTCGTCGCCGTCGCCGTAATAGGTGGCAACTAGTGGGGCGTCGATCAGATACACCTCCCCCACCATCATTGGGTCACCCTCATAGTCCTTGACGACGTTGCGAATTCCCTTGAGAAGCTCATGAATCCCGTCTTGGTGATTCAGCACGACGTGTGACAACACCTTCAGATCCTCAGGGTCATCAGTGAAGTTGGGATCCTTTGCGAGTAGGTGAATGACATCCATCCGGAAGCCGTCGACGCCACGATCGAGCCAGAAGCGAAGCGTGTCATGCATGGCCGCTCTGACTGCGGGATTTGCCCAATTGAGGTCTGGCTGCTCAGGAAGGAAGCAATGGAGGTACCACTGGTCGGTCGATGCGTCATACGTCCACGCGGGTTCATTGGCCCACGCTCGAACCCAATTGTTCGGCGGAATTCCGGGTCCTGCGCCATCGCGCCATACGTAGAAGTCCCGGTAGGGGTTCGTGCGGGATGAACGAGCCTGCTCGAACCATGGATGCTTGATTGAGGTGTGATTTGGGACCCAGTCGAGAATGAGACGCATTCCTCGTTCATGGACCTCGGCGAGGAGCCGGTCAAAGAGTTGGAGATCTCCAAAGAGCGGTTCGACGTCGGTGTAGTTGGCAACGTCGTAGCTGAAATCTGCCATTGGCGACGGGTAGATCGGCGTCAGCCAAAGACAGTCGACTCCAAGCCACTCGAGGTACTCGAGTCGATCGAGAATTCCCTGCAGATCACCAATGCCATCGCCGTTGGTGTCGGCAAAGGAACGAGGGTAAATCTGATAGATGACGGCATCTCGCCACCAAGGCTGCATGCGCTGAGGCTAGACCGACTCCTAGGAGCGGTCAGTCATTCCGTATCGAAAGCGCTCGTCGTGGACACGCCGCAACGATTTCTTCGGCCAAGGGAAGGAGTCCTCGAGTGACCTCTCGATCAATGACGGGATACCCCCATTCGTCCAAGTGAATGAGTTCAGGCGCAAGTTCAGCGCAGTAGCCAAATGCGTCACAGGCAATGGGATTGACGACGAGTCGCATTATTACCTCCGTCGATTCTTTGGAAGCACCATCACTGTTGGCGCATTGACGGCAGCACAGGGTCCGGAGCGAAGATGCTCATCGAAGTGGGCGGAGAAGACCGAGAGACAACTTCGAATCAGTCGTACGACCCCATCGGGATGCCGACATGCACCTCGTCCATCGACTTCGGTCAAATGGTGAAGAAGTCGATCGAACTGATTGCGCGTTGATCGAGACCAACCGAGAGTGCGGAGATCTTTTGCGAGTGCGGGAAGACCATAAACACAAGGTCCACACTGGCCTACCGACTCATTGGCCATCCATTCGACGACTCGAGTCACTTCAGCAACAGGACAAGACGCCTTCGGAAGCACGACGACAATGCCAGGCCCAAGGGTTGCACCTGCAGAACGAAGGCTTGCATGGTCAATGGGGAGCGACAAGGCATTGCCGCCGACCCAGGTGCCGCCATAGCCACCGATCAGTGCTCCGCCGAAGCCTTCGACAAGACCGCCTGCTTGCTCGATGAGTTCGCCAAGCGTTCTTCCAAAGGTCCACTCATACGTCGATGGCGACTGAACTGCTCCCGACACCGTGATGAGGGTGGTCCCTGGTGATGACGAGGTGCCCCTCGATCGATACCAACCGGCCCCAAACCTCGCAAGCAAGGCAAGATGAGCAAGTGTCTCAAGGTTGTGGACGAGAGCAGCCCTGCGTCCAATCTTGACGAAGCTTGGCTTTATAGGACGAAAAGTCGGCAAAGCACTTCCTTCGTCCAACCAATGAACGAGTGCTGATTCCTCGCCCGTCACGTAGTGAGCCGGAGGATGACTGATCTCCATGGAGATCGACTCGCGACGTTCACCGATCGCCCGTTGAAAGCCTTGAGTTGTTCTCGTGTCGTCATCAGCGATCGCGATGATGATCTGCGAGCTCTTGAGCGCCTCCGCCAACATCAGTGCGCCGTCGAGGACGAGGTGTGGGGCAACCATTGCGAGCGCCACTCCCTTTGAGCTTGCGGGCTCTCCCTCCATGGCATTCACCACGATGACCGGCTTGGTCGACGTCGAGAGGAAGGCAAGCTTCAATGACGCGGCGATGCCACCACCACCTCTTCCAATCAAGGGAGCATCATCAAGAAGTTGGTGCAAGGTCCGGAGGCCCTCTGCCTTGCGATCATTAAACGTGGGGCGATCGCCAAATCGATTCAGATGGGCTCGATAACTCGGTCCAACGTCAATGCCGGCGAAGAGTCGAGGAAATGTTGGAGCGGTGATGGTCGTCATCTCGACCTCGGCCGCAGTCGCTCAGGAGAACGCTGTGGAGGAGCCGTCGTGTGGCCTCGCAGTTTCAGCGACCGAAGGATTCGAAGGACGAATGCAGCTGCCGCTGACGCAACACAAATCGCAAGAACGAGGAGAAGCCAGTGGCTCCCTTTCTTTGCATCCGTACCAAGCAAGATGACATGGAGCACGGCGATTGGCGCAGCGAGGTAGGTCAGATAGTGCAGTGCTCGCCACCACTCAATTTTGATGCGGTTTCGCAGAAGTGACGAGATGAGGACCGTCAAGAGAAGGTCGAATGCGACCGTTCCAAGCGAAACCGACCATCGTTCGTAGGGTGAGGTGCCTGGAAGGACCGCTGACGTGAGGTGGACGGGCACGTAACTGTCAAACACGGTGGTGGCAACGTGAGTGGTGATAAAGACGAGCGCCAGAATTGACGAACGTCGGTGCAGCTCCTGGGTTGCCCAACGTGGCCAAAGTTTCCAACCGAGTCGCGCATTGGTAAAAATCCCGAGAATGGCAGACGCAGTTAAGAGCACCAGTCCGACTACTGCAGTTGCTCTTGTTCCGTACCAAAGCCAGGGAGAAGTAACGGCAATCATGCGGCCGACCTCGGCCAGAAGCCCACTTCGATGCACTCACCCTCGTAGGGCACAAGGAATGCTCCGAATCCGCCGTCTGCGAGGAGTTGAGGAGCCAAGTCACCCTGAAGATGCGCCGTCGTTGCAGCGATGTTTGCCTCGAGGCAGCTCGGCGCCAAGACGGTAACGAGCCTCCAAGGCGACATGGCACTTTGTCCGGTTGCTGGATCGATGACGTGGTGGTGTTCACTCCCCCCTGCGCCCCATCGCCGCACCTCAGTTGATGAGGTCGCTACTCCCCCGCCGAACACCGCGAGAGATCGATGCGTCTCACCGTGGTTCGTCGACTTGGCACTCGTGGCAATTGCAACGGGCCATCCATCCTCTGGTGCGACTCCCGCAAGTGACAGATCTCCACCAAGGCCAATGATGACCCCGAGAGCAGTTCCGTCTGCAATGACTCTGCGGGCAATCAAATCCGCACATCGAGCTTTCGCCGTCGCACCTAAATCGACCACGCATGGCTGGCGAACGGTGAAGACGTGAGACTCGCCGTCTATCGAAACCGATTCACCGAACCTTCGGCGTGGCAACTTCGTCATCAGCGAACCTTCGCTGAGCGTGTCGAAATCTCTGTCATAGCCAAGACCAACCAGCGCGTCACCTATACAAGGATCGAGGAGACCTTCTGAAAGGAACATCCCGAGCGCTGCACTCTCGAGGTAGTCAGTGAGGTCCTCTGAGACCACGTGATCCCCGATTTCTGACGACACTCTGGAGAGCTCGCTGAGAGGTGAAAATCGACTGACTGCGCTCTCACACTTCTGGGTTAACTCATCGAAAATTGCCTGCATACGTCCTGAATCACCATTAATCGCAGCCATCTCGTAGGTCGTTCCCCACAGTGAGCCGGAGATTCTGGTGATCTTCACGCTGGTCACTGCGGCCACGCTCAAGAGCCAGCGCTATAAACCGGTGGCGTATAGGTGGGGGTGTTCGTCGAGGGGTAGTTGTAACCACCGTCGTCGCCATAACTATTTGAAGACGACGAATTGGGGTTTTGCGCCTGGCTCTGTGCGGCCTTGGCGGCTGCCTTTGCTGCGGCAGCGGCGGAGGCTTGGTGTTGGATGAAGCCAACGAGCCCACCCGTGATTGCGACTGACGCAGCGATCATGGTGACCGTAACGGTGCTCACGATCTTCCGAGACCTGTCTCTGATCGCAATGCGCTGTCGCAAACTTCGTTCCGTCTTCGCCATGACTACTCCTTGTCCTCTGACATTTTGCCGCTCAGAGGTAAGACGGAGGTAGGAGGACAAGCACAGATCTGAAGGTCTTCTGAACAACGATCATTCGACCTCCTCCGGCCAAAGGTTCTAGCCTGACCGAGGACCTGAGGAGGACTCATGAGTGATCTATTCACCATTGCTGGCAAGACCGCACTCGTTACTGGAGGCTCAAGAGGCATCGGGCTGATGATCGCACGGGGCTATGTGGAGGCAGGGGCAACTGTCTACATTTCCTCCAGAAAGGCCTCGGTGTGTGATGAAGTCGCCGCCGAGCTCTCAGCAATCGGAACCTGCATCTCGCTTCCTGCGGACCTCTCGACCGAGGCTGGCTGCAAAGGTCTTGCCGAAGAGCTTTCGTCTCGGACCGATCGACTCGACATCTTGGTGAATAACGCAGGAGCCACCTGGGGGACGCCACTCATGGACTGGGACGAAGCCGCATGGGAACGCGTGCTTGCTGTCAATGTCAAAGGGGTCTTCCACCTGACGAAGTTTCTCAGTCCATTACTCCTCGCAACCGGAACCCAAGACGAGCCTGCGCGGGTGATCAACATTGGCTCCATTGACGGCATTCACGTTCCCATCATGGAGACCTACGCCTATTCCGCCTCGAAGGCTGCAGTGCACCAATTGACGAGGCACCTCGCCCGACGACTCGCTCCAACCGTGACGGTCAATGCCATCGCTCCTGGACCTTTCGAGTCAAAGATGATGGCGGCGACGCTCGACGCCTTTGGTGAGCAGATTGCTGCCGGTGCGCCGCTGAAGCGGATCGGACGACCAGATGACGTCGCGGGAACTGCCATCTATCTCGCCTCTCGAGCTTCGTCGTATGTCACAGGAGTCATCCTTCCTGTCGACGGTGGCATTGCGACGGTAGGTTGAGGCAATGACCTTTCCACGTGAAGAAGTTCAAGCCGCGGCTGATGTCTACGTAGCGATTCGCCATCAGATCCACGAAGACCTGAATCCAGATTTCTCCATGCTTGCTGACCTCTACACCGAAGACGCCGTCTACTACGACGCATCGTGGGGTCGAATGGAAGGGAAGGACGTTATTGCCGCGTGGCTCGTCGATTCAATGGTTGGCCTTGATGAGTGGCGCTTTCCGGTTGAGTTCGTGGCCATTGATGGCAACAACGTGGTCGTCAAATGGACGCAGTACATCCCGGGTAAGAAAGCTGACGGTTCGCCGTACACGCAGTCGGCGTTCTCTCGCCTTATCTACGCAGGCAATGGCAAGTTCTCCTATGAGGAGGACATCTACGACATGGCGCACGTCTTAGAGGACGTTGCAGCGAGCGGCTGGGTGCCTACCGTTCCAATGAATGTGCCGCCTCGCCACCCCAACCGCAACTGGATGCCAAAAGAGGCCTAAGCCTTACGCCTTGGTTCCAAGAATTGCTGTGGTCGTGTGGCGCTTATTGCCTTCGTAGTACACAAGGTGCAACTTGTCACCAGGGTGCAGCTTGGTAATCACCGAAGACAAATCATCAGCCGTTGCAATCGTGGTGCCATTCGCTCTGACGACGACATCACCTTGTTGCAGACCAGCGTCAGCAGCTGGGCTTGAAGGGTTCACTTGAGCAATGACGGCACCTTGGGACATCGTGAATCCGTATTGCTGCTGCAGCTGTGGCGTCATGGTCAAGAGGTAGACGCCGAGGAAGGCCTTCGAGGACGTTGCCGTTCCACCCTTTTCGAGCTTGGGCAAGAGTTCCGTCAGGTGGTCAGATGGGATGGCGAAGCCAATGTTCTGCGCATTGGTTCCATCAGACGTCGAGCCAGCAACTGCGGTGTTCATCCCAATGACTTCTCCCCGCGCATTGAGAAGAGGCCCACCAGAGTTTCCTGGATTGATCGCTGCATCGGTCTGGATCATGTTGGTCAATGACTCGCTCGAGGATCCCGAACCATCTGACGCAGACACTGATCGACCAAGGGCCGAGACAATTCCGCTTGTCACCGTTGGTGTTCCTGCAGCAAGTCCGAGGGCATTTCCAATAGCCACGACCGCAGTGCCGACCTGAACAAAGCGCGATCGAGCGAATGCCACAGCCTGGAGATCATGCGCGTCAATGATCCTGATGAGCGCAACGTCGTTACTGGGGTCACGACCGATGAGCGCGGCATTCTGAGGGCTTGTCGTGCCCGATTGCGTCACGGTGATCGTTCCGCCAGCAGCTGCGTTCGCAATGACGTGATTGTTGGTCAACACCAAGCCGTCACTCGAGATGATCATCCCCGTCCCTTGGTCTTCAGAACCACCTCCACTTGAGTCAATGGAGACAATGGACGGAAGCACGCTTCGAACGAGTTGCGGGATGGTTGCGCCATTTGGGAGTGTTGCCGCTGGCGAAGAACCCTCGTGAAGCGTCAAGACCGAGACGCCCTTCTTGTCATTGGACAGCGCCGTCGCAGCAATGGCACCGGTAGCGCCACCGATGAGCGCCGCTACGAGACCAACGGCAACCATCGTTCGAGTCGTGCTTGGTCGCGAAGATGCAGGTTCTGGCGTGGGTTCTTCCCATTCGTCGTCTCCAAGATCGTCTTGGCTGCCAAATTCCCAGTCTGAGGACGAAGCCGGCTCAGGTGGAACGGTGTCGGGCAATTGTGGAGCGGGCCAAGACGGTGTCAAGGAAACCCCTTCCGAAGATGCAGCACCAGGACCGATGGCCTCAGGCACTGCATCACTACCTGCTGGAAGATCGTGATCACTCGACATCAATTCCTGCCCTTTCACTCGAAGTCTGCGTGGCAGAACTTCCACCTCAGTGTAGGAAGAGATCACCTCGCAAGAAGGCTCTCGAGGGTGAGAAGTTCGTGAGAGCTGCTGCGGAGAGATGTTGTCCGTGGAGGCACTAGGTTGTGTGGCGAAATGGCACAGCGCATGGAGATCGAACTGACGAGCAAACTCGACGAGGAGCGCTGGACTTGGCGCGCCGCCGGGGCAAAGTTGCCGAAGGGAGTTTTGGCAACGACCGTGCTCCCGCCTTCGGCGAAGCCTGGAGACATCCTGCGAGCGGAATACGAACGCGGCATTGACGGCATCGACATCATCTCGACCGGTGCGACCAAGGAACGAGAGGTTCCTGATGCGACTGCTCGAATCGAACTCGCTCCTCGGGCCATCAAGGGTCCCGAAATTTCCGTTACCTACGCTCCGAAGGGCGGCGGACGCAAGGGTCCTCGTCGCGAAGGAGAACGAGGTGGAGAACGCTCCGGGGAGCGTGGCCCCCGTCGTGAGAGTCGCCCGGGCGGAGAGAGCCGTGCACCGAAGCGCGAAGGCGCACCCACTGGCGGACGGAGTTCCAGTGGGCAAGGTCGTCCAGAGGGCAAGCCACGCGGCCGTGAAGCCCGTCCGGAATTGCCAGTTTCGACCGTGTATCGCAATGCCCTCCTCGCCACGCTCGGGCCAGAGCAGTTGCCGATCGCCGAGCAGCTCATTCGTGGAGGTATTCCGTCGGTTCGACAGGCAATCGCGGAACAAGAAGCGTCGGTCAAAGCGTCTGGCGCTGCTCCAGTAGCGAAAGACGCCATCTTGACGATTGCCGATCAACTGCTGCCCCAGACGCGTCTTGCCTCATGGAAAGACCGCGCTGCTCCTGTCCAGGCAGCCGCTGGTGACGCGAAGTTGCGTGATCTGAGAGCAGTCGTGACCGCAGCTCGCACCGTCACCATGGACGATGAAGCTCGAGCGATGCTTAAGGGTCTCAAGGAACATCTCGACACCAAGGTGAAGGCCATGGAGTCGAAGTGGATTGAGCGGATCACAGGAGCTCTTGATGCTGGCCGTTTGGTCGATGCGCTTGGCGTCGTCAGTCAGCCTCCAGATCAGGGAACTCGCTGCCCAGCAGAGCTGGCCGTGCGTCTTGCTGACGAGGCCGGACGTGCAATGACAGCGGAGGCGTTGCCAGCTGATTGGTTGGCAATTTTGACTGCTGTCGCGGCTTCCCCTGTGCGACGGAACGTCACGCCAGCAGGAATTCCTGACGATGGGTCCGTTCGAAGCGCAGCAATGAACGCCGCTGGTATGGTGCCGAGCCTTGCGAAGCTCCTCGGGCTTCGGATTCCACCTCCCCCACCACGCAAGGCAGCAGTTCGCCAAGCGGTGCTTCCTCAGTAACCGAGGGGCGTTAGAGCTCTTTCGAGAGCACGAGTAGACGAGCTTTCATTCCGCTGGATTCAGCGCGCCCCTTCGTGAGTCGATCTCCAGGAAGCGCCAGTACTTCAAACCGTCGCGATCCAGCTGCACGGGCCTGAACTTCCGCCTCATGGAGAAGTGCTGTCCCGAGACCCACTTCTCGTGCCTCCTCCTCGACGAAAAGCAGATCCACGGTGCGAACGCCGTTCTCATCGTTCCAAAGGCACAGCCCGAGCGTGACGCCGTCCAGCAGGGCGATAAGACCTCGATGGGTCGTGCCAAGCCCTCTCAGGATGCTGTCCAGAGAGTCATCGGTATCGAGTCCACCAAAGCGCTCTGCGAATGCGGGACCGCCGCGAGCAAGCTTGGCTGACTCGATGGTTCGTCGAAGAATCGCAGCGACGTCAGCGGTGTCGTCTTCGGTCACCTGCCGAACCGAGACGTCAGATTCAGCCAGCGGACGCAGCCTTGCGTAGTTGTCCAGCGCGATGCAACACGGTCGTCCGTGCGCGGTTCGCCTCTTCGTGAGCAAGAACGACGTCGAGCTGTTCAACGGTGAGGGCATCGAGTTGTTGCACAATGTCCGCTGCAGTGAGGTCGTCGTATCCAGGGATGACCTCGTCAATGTCTCGAGTTGGCTTCTGGCCTTCACTTGCAGTGGCCCGCTCATCGTTGTGTGTTGACGCGAGCGCGTCAATGAGTTCCTTCGCCTTCCGGCGAAGTTCATACGAACCGTAGGTAACCGACAATTCACCGAGCATCTTTGCCTGGGCAAGATGTGGCTCAAGCTTGTGACGGGTTTCCTCCGCCAATGACGGCAAGACCTGGATAACTGCAGCAGCGAGTCCGGTGAATGCCTCGACGAGTCCTTCGACACCGTCGCGAGGCTTTCCGTTTGACTCAGATGCAGTCACGACAGAGCTTCTTCTTCTTATCGGCCAATTGACTCGGGTGCTTCACAAGGAAGCAGCTCGAACAGACGAATTCATCGGGCTGCTTCGGAAGGACGCGATCTGGGTCGTTGCGGTCCGGATCCTCGACGACGTCGTCGTCTTCGGGCTCATCCTCGACGACCATCTTCTCTTTCAAAATTTCGTCGAGTGATGCTTCGACGTCATCGTCGGTTAGCTGTTCAAGATCTTCGACGTCGTCGGTGATCTTTGGGACGAGCACAATCTCTTCATCGGGTTCATCGAGTTCATCTGCGAGCTCGTCATCGACCTCAAGGCCGTCTTCGTCGCCGAGTTCGTCATCGAGTTCAAGGTCATCCTCAAGCTCTAATTCTTCGTCGAGCTCTTCAACATCGAGCTCGCCATCCACTTCTTCAGCCATGATCCTCTTTTTGTCTCGCTTGCGCCGGGAGTGTACACGGCACAGGAGCCTCCGCGACTGATGGTGCGCTGAAGGAGTCTGGAATTGGTTGAGGTGGCGGGTCCCGGGAGTTTTTGGCACCATCTCGATCAGGTGAACCTGACCGAGGCGTTCTCTACTCAACCCCCGGAACCTTCCTCCGCCACAACTCGTCCGCACGTACCGGTGGAGCTTGCACCCTCCCGGTCCCGTCCTGACGTGGTCACAATAGCCAACTCTGGAGCAGCGTGGAGAGGGCGCATTTGATTGCGAAAGAACCCTTCAACTTCAACGTTGTTGGGCGCATGAGTCTTCCTTCAGCCTCTGCGTCGAAGGTAGGACTCTGGGGTTGAATGACGCCAAGCGTTGCAGGTAGACCACCCATTTGCAGGAGGGACTTCTCCTACACTTGATCTATGGCGAACGCGTCCGATCCCTCCGAATCGACCGCTCAAGCAGTTACTCAACTTCGAGCATTCCTCCCATCGAAGGATTTCAGGGCAAGTTGTTCCTTCTATCTCGAGTTGGGCTTCGAACAAGTCTTCGATGGAGAGATTGCGATCTTTCGTGCCGATGGTTTTGAGTTCATCGTCAATACTTTCTACGACCAGGTATACGCCGAGAACTGCATGATGCAACTCGTCGTTCGAGACCTTGCTGCATGGTGGACGCGCATTGACGTTGAGCACCTCACCGAGACCTACTCGGTGCGACCTCCAATCGCCCCAGCGCTTCAGCCATGGGGACTCGAGGTTGGTTATCTCTTTGATCCATGTGGCGTCTTGTGGCATGTCACTCAAGAAGCAACGCTCAACGAAGATCCCTGACGCACTCTCGCTCTTCCTCGAGTGAAGGAACTCAGTTATGCCGCGATGAGCGACGCTGCTCGGCTCGGCGTTCGGCCTCAAGTCGCTCGAGATCTGAGGCTCCATGATCGACATACGTCATCGAATCGGCAACGTTGCGGTGCTTAGCGACCTCACGGAGGGCTACATGCATCTGCTGCGCCACGCGTCGGTAACTCGGGTGACCTTGCGGTCCTGAACGAAGCTCAATGAGGTGCATTGCCTCGCGAGCATTCATTTCCATGACGTAGCGAATTCTGTAAGCAAGCGACACGGCGTAGGGCGCCTGGACGGGGAAGTGTTCCTCAAGGGCCTCACTCAGCGAACGACTCCGCTCAAGTGACTCAATGAACCGTTCAGAAAGTCCAGCCTCTTCAATGATCGCGGGCAGGTCGAATCCAAGGTGCGTTGACAATGGCTGCCAATCAACGGTGAGCAGGCGGTGGCGCTGGAGGTCTCTGAATGCGCCATAGTCCGTCACAAACTCAAATCGGTAGGAAGTCGCTTCAAAGGCGCGTCCCGGACGGTGGCGACGGTTGGAGCGGTCCCCCACGTAGGCCCTGAAGAGTTCTGCCTTGTCATCAGCACCGAGGTGATCAATGCGACGTCGCGCAGTTTCCTCACTCATTCGAGACCTCGAGATGAGCACCTCGGTGAGAATGCGTTCCTCTCCATCTCGATCAAATTCAACGAGCTGAACCTCTGGTGCCTCAAGGTCTTGATGGGCAGTTGGGTCAAGCGCATCGGGCCAGAGACGTTGCACGATCGCTGCCGTGTTCTGCCTTGTGGACGTGAAGTAGTCGGACCACTCTCCCCCACGATCGGCAATGTCAACCCTCTTCAAGAAGGACGGGATGACTTTCCTCAGTTCCTCGAGCATGAGATCGGCATAGCTTCGAGCCTCTGGGAGCGGGTCGGCGCGGAGCCGGAGTAGCAAGAGCTCATAGGACTGCCCGGTGCCGTAAATACCGACATTTGACAACGAAGCCGCTGGAAGAAGCCCACGCACGGCGTCGAGTGCTTTTGCGCGAATGGCTTGGCGATAGACGAAGTCAGAGTCGCCTTTCTCCTGTGGATAGCGCTTGGTCAACCACTGTTGCACCTCGGGAAGGAGCTCCGCGTAACAGTCAAACATTCGGTCCATGTCACCGATGTACCGAGCACCAAGGGGTGAATCGAGGATTTCTGGGGCTCGGTAGTAGCGGTAGTGGCCCGATGGCAATCGAGCGTCATAGCCGAGATACCTCGTTGATTGCTCGAGGTAACTCATGAGCCGTCCCCACTCGAGCAATTTCGTCAGGACATTCGACGCCTGCTCGCAAGCCAGGTGGACGCCACCGAGCTGGGCTACGGAGTCATCGCCATACTCAAAGAAGACCTTTTCGTAGAGATCCTCCGCACGGCGGAGACCAACGGTTGCGTCAAAAGTGACATCACCAGACATATCAAGGTCGCCAATGAACTCGTCGAGGAAGAGCCGACGAAGGCTCTTTGGACTCCTCGAGTAGCGGGCGAAGAGCGCACCTTTGACGACTTCTGGCAGGTTGACGAGGGCAAACACCGGCAAGTCAAGGTTGGTGACATAGCGGCGAAGGATTGCCTGCTCTTCCTCAGTGAATTGCTCTGCGACGTAGACCGGCATGGAGGCCGAGATTAGAGCCCGGGTGCTGGGGTGGTCGCGGATACCGCCGAACCCCCAGCAACGACAACACTTCTGAGGAGTGCGTCGACGGCGGAATAGGCCGATTCTTTCGTCGCTTTATCCTCCGCCACCATCGCTACTTGTCCGGTGAGGTCTGCCAATTGTTTGACAGCTCGAACAAAGTCACCTGGAGCAATCTCCCCAACATCGACCGCCGCAACTTCCATCACGGTCGCGAAGCTCGCTCCGCGTACCCACGACGCCATCGCCGTGGCAAGTCCAGGTTCAGGAAGCCGGCTTCGATGCAGCCCTTGGTCTTCCTCTAGAAACCGAACTCTCTCGCCAATGATGACCAGTTCACCAGACCGAGCCTCGATTTCCTCTCGGCGTTGCCCTCCGAGACGGTCGCCACTCACCCGCTTCACTCGAACTGGCCCTTGCGGCCGTGGTCGCCGTCCGGGCCGTCGAGTCTCCGTTGGTCGCGAGGTCTTCGCTCGTCGTCGCTCAAACACGAGGCTTGAGAGGACGCCGACGAGAACGGCGGGTTCTGCACCATCGAAGACGCCGTGCTCAAGACCCTCAGCCAAGATGAGGTCGCACTCGTGGTAAATCCGTCCGAGGCGAAGTCCAGAAGTCGTCAACGACCATCCCTTGGCATAGTGAAGGGACTGGAGCACGCAGAATCTGCGCTCGAGGTGCATGGTTGGCGTGATGGGCGTTTGCGAAGGTGGTCGCTTTGCTGCCTCCCACGCAGCAAAGGACTTCGACAGAATCTCTTCAGCGACCTTTCGGTCATACCGGCGGATGAGATTGCACACCAAGTTGTAGGTGGGTCGGAATGACGATCGCAGCTGAGGCGACGGAGCGGTGGCAATTCGGGCCATATCGGCAAAACTCGACTCGGTTGACCAGACCGTCACGGCGTGGCCCTCATCATCGAGTCCTCGCCGCCCTGCACGCCCGGTGAGTTGGGCATACTCGCCGGACGTCAACGTTGTCCTCCCAGCACCTGCGAATTTCGAGAAGCGCTCAATCACCGTCGTTCGAGCCGGAACATTGATCCCAAGCGACAAGGTCTCCGTCGCGTAGACGACTCCAAGGAGGCCAGCCTGGAGGCAGGCCTCGACTGCCTCTCGAAAAGCGGGAACCATCCCGGCATGATGAGCGGCAACCCCGCAGGTCAACGCATCAAGCCACTCGTCGTAACCAAGGACATGCAAGTCTTCATCAGTGAGTTGCGCCACGAAGTGCTCGGCAATCACCGTGATCTGTCGACGTTCAGCCACTGTCGTTAATCGGACGCCAGCGCGAATGCACTGACGGACCGCATCATCACATGCAGCTCTTGAGAAGATGAACACGATGGCCGGCAGAAGCTCTTCGGCATCGAGAAGATCAATGACTTCGGCACGCTTTGGACTCGCAATGGGAAGACTGCCGGAGTGCCGGCTCTGATGGTAGGTGGAACGTCGTCGCTGCTCGAGGGAGCGACGAACAAGACCGTCGAGTCGGAGGCCTTCCGCTGAAGGTCGATGATCTTCTAGGAGATCAATCAATTCGGGCTCGTACTCTCCCCGTCGATGGATTGCCACATGGTGTCGAAGGGTGATTGGACGTTCGCTTGCCACAATGACCTCGGTGGCGCCCCGAATTGAAGTGATCCAATTTCCGAGATCATTGGCGTTCGACACGGTGGCCGAAAGACAGATGAAGCGCACCTCGGGCGGCGTCATGATGAGCACTTCTTCCCAGACTCCACCTCGATAGGGATCTTGTAGAAAGTGCACTTCGTCAAGGACAACGACA
>CAIQUD010000124.1 GCA_903874965.1 uncultured Actinomycetes bacterium
GGTTCTTGAGCGCTATCTCGAGCAACTCCTTGAGTTCCAACGCGGACCTGAGATCACTATTTCGTGGCAGGGCGGTGAACCAACACTTCTCGGCGTTGAGTGGTTTCGCCACGCGGTCGAGGTCGCCAATCGAGTTGCGCCGATAGGCACCGTGCTGCACCACACCATCCAGACCAATGCCACGCTGATCACCGACGAATGGGCGGAGTTCTTCGCGAGTCACGACTTTCTCGTTGGTGTGTCAATTGACGGACCACCCTCGATGCACGATGTCTATCGAGTTGATAAGCGAGGTCGGCCAACTGCACACCGAGTAGTTGAAGGGCTCAGAATCCTGCAGAGCCACGGCGTCGAGGTCAATGCACTCGTTACCGTCAACGCCGCCAATCAAGACCATGGCGTTGAGGTCTATCGGTATCTTCGGGACGACTTGCAGTTCAGGTATCTCCAACTCATCCCGATTGTTGAACTGGTCAACGAGACGACGACCGACCGGAGTGTCAATCCGGCGAAGTGGGGACACTTCTTGAAGGAGGTGTTCGAGGAGTGGCTGCGCCATGACGTCGGATCCGTCTTTGTCTCCATGATTGACTCGGCTCTGGCGCCGCTCGTGGGTGCTCCAGCCGGCATGTGCATCTTTGCCGAGACCTGCGGCGATGCGTTGGCGCTCGAACACAATGGAGATCTCTACAGCTGCGATCACTTCGTTGATCCAGAACACTTGCTCGGCAACATCCAAACAAGCCATCTCGCTGATCTAGTTGCCAGCCCACAGCAACGAGCGTTCGGACTCGAAAAGCGTGACGGGCTTCCTGCTCAGTGCCAGAGGTGTCCCGTGCTCTCGCAATGCCGAGGCGAGTGTCCGAAGAATCGAACGGAGCGATCGGTTGACGGAGAAGCCAACCTCAACTACCTCTGTGAGGGCTATCTCGACTTTTTTACGAGCGTCAATCCCGTGCTCAAGATGATGGCAAGCGCTCTTCTCCAAGGAGGCTACGCCGACGAAATTCCGGAGAAGTTGTTCAATGGGCCTCTTGAGGATCTTTGCCCCTGCCAAAGCGGACAGTCGCGCGGGAATTGTCACCGCCGTTGATCGTTGAGGCGGAGTAGGTTTCGAGTACGTCGAGGAGGAAAAGACATGACTACTGCACTCAATGGATTCACCACACCGCAATTCGACAGTGTTCGAGATGCCTTTCAAGCCCAAATGGATTCCGGGCTCGATGTCGGAGCTTCGGTAGCGATCTTCCATCATGGTGAGCTGGTGGCTGACCTCTGGGGAGGAACTCGCGATGAGGCTGGTGAGGTTCCTTGGACTGCCGACACCTTGGTCAACGTCTGGTCGACCACAAAGACCATGACCTTCTTGGTCGCCTTGATGTTGGCTGATCGTGGAGAGCTCGACTTCGAGGCTCCTGTCGCCAAGTACTGGCCCGAGTTCGCACAGAATGGCAAGGAAGGCGTTGCCGTCAAGCATTTGATGAGCCACACCTCTGGCCTCTCTGGTTGGACGAACCGCATGGTTGGTTCCGAGTTGGCCGACTGGAATCTGACGGTAGGTCGGCTTGCAGAACAGGCACCTTGGTGGGAGCCCGGCACGATGTCGGGTTATCACGCCCTGACCCAGGGCTACCTGATCGGCGAAGTCGTCAATCGAATTACCGGCACGACTATTGGTGAGTTTTTTCAGCGTGAGGTTGCGGTTCCACTCGGTGCAGACTTCCACATTGGCCTTCCAGAATCCGAAGAGCACCGAGTCAGCCTGGTGATCCCGGGTGAACCAATGAACGCTGAGGGCCAAGCACTCGATTCGATCGCCGTTCGCACGTTGCTGTCAGCCGACATGGACGCTTCTGCGCCGCACAACCGTTGGTGGAGGGCGGCAGAGATTCCAGCGGCGAATGGACATGGCAACGCCAAGAGTGTCGCCACGATCCAAGACGTGATCACAGGCAGGGGAACCCACGGTGGCGTTCGGCTGCTCTCTGAGGCTGGAGTCGACCGACTCTTTGAGATCCAGAGCACCGGCGTCGATGCGGTTCTTGGGTTTGATTTGACCTTCGGCCTTGGGTACGGGCTTGCTTCGGCGACGGTCCCAATTGGGCCGCGCGCTTGCTTCTGGGGTGGCTACGGCGGCAGCTTGATCTTGATGGATCAAGATCAAGGTCTGACCTTTTCCTACATGATGAACAAGATGGCACCAACACTCATGGGCGATCTTCGAGGTTTTGGCCTCGCGATCACCGCGGGTATGGCAGCGGCGTCTTAAGCCGGAGGCGCCATGGTGGAGGAGACCACGACGGCGGTCCCATAGGCAAGGATTTCTTGCCAGATACCACCAATTTCATTCGAGTCGTAGCGCATTGCAAGCACGGCATTGGCTCCAAGCGCGATCGCATTCTCGGTCAGACGCTCGAGCGCCTCATCTCGGGTGAGGATCAGTTGCTTGGTGAGTCCCTTTAGTTCTCCACCCCCAAGAGCCTTGAAGCTCGCGCCGATCTGGCTTCCCACGTGGCGAGACCGAACCGTCAATCCATTCACCTCGCCGATGACACGGTCAATGGTGTACCCGGGCAAGTCGTTCATCGTGCTGATCAGCATGTGTTCTCCTTCGGTTGCCTCAACAACATCTCTAGGGTGAAAAGACGAGTGCCTTTTCGTCGACCTCTCGAGTCATATCGAAATAGACGAGCAGTGACTCTGGCCAGTTTTGGGTAATTCGACCCGATGAAGACCGGTACCAACTTGGCACGGACGAAACTCCCCAAGCCATTTTGGCATTGCCGTTATCGACAAAGTCTCGCCAGCGAGTGAGCGCTTCGGGCGTCGCCTCAAGAGCAGCGGCACCTCGACGCACCATTGCGCTGACGGCACGCTGGATCCAATCAACCTCAAGTTCCGAGAAGTAGATAATTGAACCGTTGATGACGATGTTGGTGTTCGGTCCGTAAGTGAAGAAGAGATTTGGAAAACCCGGAACCGTGATCCCTAAGTAGGCGAGCGGGTCGCTCGACCATGCTTCATCAAGACTCACCCCGTCACGGCCAGTTACTGGCATGGGCAGAAGAAAGTCTTGTGCGGCGAAGCCTGTCGCCCACACAATCACGTCGACCTCGTGGTGCGTTCCCTCGCTGTCGATGACGCCGGTCGAGGTCACTTCGGTTACCGCACCATGGATGAGCGTGGTTGTAGGCAGCATCAACGTCGCCAGGTAGGAACCGTCGTCGGGAGAGAGTCTGCGAGCAATTGGTGGGTACTGCGGCGTCACCATCTCAAGAAGGTCTGGTCGACCATCCAATTGAAGCTCCAAGGCCATTTCGAGCAGCTGGCGAAATTCCCGATTTGCGGGACTGACCGAGAGCGTCCCTCCGTCGAACTCGGGATCGACGCGAGCAAGCGCCAACAAGCCTTCACAGTTCTTCCAAAGCAGCCAAAGCCGATGCCATCCCAAGTACCCAGGGATTTCGTCGAAGAGCAGTCGCTGCCCAGCCGAAACAGCCGCCTTGTATTCGAGCACTGGCACTACCCATGTGGGTGTTCGTTCGAAGATCGTGAGCGACTTCGCTTCTCGAGCGAGTTCAGGAATGACTTGGATGCCCGTCGAGCCAGTCCCAACAACCGCAATCCGCTTGTCCTTCAGGTCGATGTGCTCTGGCCACCGAGCTGTGTGAAAGGCCAGACCTTGAAAGTTCTCGATGCCTGGAAGATTGGGAATCTTGGGATGGTTGAGCTGGCCGACAGAGGAGATGACGAGATCGACCTCGATTGATGATGGTCCTTCTGGTCCATCGAGGTTGACGGCCCACGTTGAGGCTTCTTCATTGAACGCCATTGCCGTTACCGTCGTCGAGCAACGGACGAGAGGAGCGACGCCACACGCTGCTGCGACCTCTTGGAAGTAGGAGAGGAGTTCCGCCCTCGTCGACTGATTGTTCTTCCAGTTCGGACGCTCACCAAAGGAGTAGGCGTAGAGATGATTGGCGACATCTACTCGGCAACCTGGATACGAGTTCTCGAGCCAGGTCCCGCCAATCTGGTCATTCTTCTCAAAGACCGTCACGGAACATCCCGCTTGCGTGAGTCGGTAGGTGGCAAGGATTCCCGACATACCCGCACCGATGACTGCCACGCGAATGCTTCGCTTCGCGTCGAGTTCTGCAACGGTCCAGGTTGGTGATCGGAGATCTGCAAGTCCTGCTTCTTGGAGGTAGAGGGAGCGGTGCTTTGCTAACTGGGGATCTGGAACAAGCCACTCAAGAATTGTGGTGAGCTCGTCACCCTCAGTGATTGGCCGCACGGCTCCGGTATCGAGCAAGTGAAGTCCTCGAAGGGCAAGGGCGCGCAGTCGAGCCGCACGCTCTTCGTCGTAGCCCCCAGGGGTTGCTGGAAAGAGCTCCTCACTTGGTTTGAGGTCTGGATGGAGGAGGCTGAGATCGCCAGTTGCCGCTGCAAGGGCCGGAAGGAGAGCGCACAGGTCCGCTTCTGCGAGCGCTGCTTCAAGTGCGTCACGTCGTGCTGTCATGGTGGTCCTCTCGACAACATCGAGTCTCCCACCTCGTCAAATGCCTTGCCACTTGAGAGGAAGGACGCAGCATCATTGACCCTGTCACAATGTGTGCTCAACGAGAGGTGGAGACCAGATGGTGACAACACGAGTGACCGAAATGTTGGGGATTCAGTACCCAATTGTTCAGGCACCGATGGGATGGATTGCCCGGAGCCAACTTGCGAGTGCAGTGTCGAATGCTGGAGGACTTGGCATCATCGAGACGTCCTCTGGAGAACTCGACCAGGTCAAACTCGAAATTGAGGCCATGCGAAGCCTGACCAAGCAACCCTTTGGCGTGAACATCGCCCAAGCGTTTGTTCGTGATCCGAACATCATTGACTTTGTCGTTGAGCAAGGCGTCCAGTTTGTGACGACGTCGGCGGGGGATCCAACGAAGTACACGGCGCAATTGAAGGCCGCCGGGTTGACGGTCTTTCATGTTGTTCCGACCCTTGCGGCTGCCCACAAGGCAGTTGCCGCAGGAGTTGATGGTCTCGTTGTTGAAGGTGGCGAGGGTGGGGGATTCAAGAATCCACGAGATGTCGCGACCATGGTGCTCCTCCCGCTCATTTGTCAGGCGGTCGATGTTCCGGTAATTGCTGCAGGTGGAATCACCGATGGTGCCTCGATGGCGGCCGCCTTTGCCCTTGGAGCAGAAGGAGTCCAGATGGGGACACGCATGGTTGCTTCCGCGGAGTCTCCTGTGCACGATGCGTGGAAGCAGGCAATTATCAATGCCGCAGAGACCGACACGGTGTTTCTCAACCGATTCAGCCGTCCGGGACTTCGAGCCCTCAGAACAGAGCGCACCACTCGTCTCGAGCACGATGACGCTGTGTCGATGGCGGAGTTCGGCAACGTCAAAGAGCTCTACTTCGGTGGTGACCTCGAGGCGGCGATTGCCCTCGTTGGTCAAGTCATTGGGAGGATCGGATCGGTGGAACCCGTCGAGAAGATTCTTCGCGACACCATGGCTGGCTTCGAGGCGACCATTGATCGGCTTACTTCACTGCGCTAACGAGCAGGTAGCTAGCCAGCGCCGAGCAGAAGCCTGCCTCCGTCATAGTCAAAGACGACCGATGGGTACCTGCTCATCACGTCTGATCCAAGCAGGCCGCTGAATCCTGCCGTTTTGATCGGTCCGAGTGGCAGGGTCGAGAGCATCGCTCCGGGCAGTGCCCGTCCCGCAAGCGACCAGTGGCCGGAGGTGACGTACTTGGTCGTGATGGTTGAACAGACGGTCGAACCGGACTCAGTGAACTTCGTATGGTGGAGGCCGGCTCGAGAAGCTGTCGAGGTGTCAATGAGCGAGCTCGATGAGCCGGTATCTGGTGCCAGCGCAAGGTGTCGAAGCATGCCGAGCTGGGCGTAGACGAGCATCTCGGTGTAGTTGCTCCCGCGGGCAACGTCCATTGGGGCGACGATCGAGGGTCGGTGGTGGACCAAGCTCGATGGCGTCGCGGGTCCGGTGCCTCCAGTGACAAACTCATCTCCAGATGGAGGCCGGCCTTCACTTCCGGGCACAATGAGCCGCTGGTGAAGAAAGTCGAAGCGAAGTGCTCCGAACCGGCTCCAGACATCTGAACCAAGAAGCCCCCAGGCATTTCCTGCTCCCCCAAAACCAGGCATTGACTGCACTTGCACCGACTGGGGATCGAGCCAGAGCCCACCAACTGCCCAACTCTTGACCGCAGCAGGTCGAGACGTTGAGGTGCATCCAGCCCCCGAGGAGCCTGATGAAGGTCCACTCCAAGGGAGATGGAGTTTCTTTGCAAGCGAAGAGTCAACAGTGGTGGTCGCCGCACCGGTATCAACGATGAACGCAAAGGGTCCCTTTGAA
Organism: uncultured Actinomycetes bacterium; assembly: GCA_903874965.1. GTDB lineage: Bacteria > Actinomycetota > Acidimicrobiia > Acidimicrobiales > RAAP-2 > CAIQEU01. Next base: position 6,390 of record CAIQUD010000124.1, read on the forward strand.
CCGAAGCAGACATTCACCGTTTCAACAGCTTCAGCTCCGGCACGACCGACGCGCATTCGAATCGACGTGGAACCATCTTGTTCATTGACGAGGCCACGACATCCAAAGTGCGTGGAGATGACGGGAAAGCCTCCAACATTCAGTTCAACTGAACTCGAGTTCGCGCACCCTGCAGTAAAGAGTGCGACACAGCCGAGGAGAAGGAGAGAGATCTTTCGCACTCCTCTCACGGTAGTTGGAGACCTCGAGGCCATGTTGCTCTTCGTTGAGTGCTCTTCAGACCCGATACGGTGCAGGCCATGGCCCCAGCGATGACGATTGTTCTTCCTCCTTCGGAGGGGAAGGCTCCTGGCGGGACCCGCGACCACCAGGTTGGCGTCTTTGACGAAGAGCTCGAAGAGGGCCGCCGACGAGTTGCGAAGGCGCTCGGTGCAGCAGCTCAAGGAATCAGTCCAGCAGAAGGAAAGCGCCTGTTTGGAGCGACGGGTTTCCTTCTTGAGCGGGCCATCGAGTGCGCCCAAGAGGTTGCTGCGGGAACGGCGCTTGTGTTGCCCGCCTGGCAGCGTTACACCGGCGTCGTTTGGTCACACCTGCAGCCAGCATCACTTGCCCCTATTCAGCGAGAAGCCCTCGTCGTGCCCTCAGGGCTCTACGGACTTTCTGTCGGAACCGACCTCATTGCCGATTTTCGGCTCACTATGGGTGCGTCACTCAGTGGGGTTGGAAAACTTTCGAGTTTTTGGCGTCGGAGTTTGACTGATGTCCTCGAGGACTATGTCGGAGAAGGTGTCGTCTACGACCTCCTCACGAGCGAACAACGTGCCGCACTTGACTATCGGCGGCTCAGTCAACTTGATGGCTACGTACCTGTTGAATTTGTCCGTCGTGACGGCCATGGTGCTGCGGGACACGCGGCCAAGGCCATCAAGGGAATTGTTGCCAGGACGCTGCTCGACGCAGGTGTTGATGGGGTTGCTCGCCTCAAATGGCAGGGCTGGCGCACCTCAATTCGAGGTCGCGTTATCACCGTAATTGCACCCTGATAGCCGAACGCGAAAAGGAGCCCTCTTCGTCCTTGCGGACGAAGAGGGCTCCCTTCAAACGCTTTGCTACAGGGAACTGTTGTAACTCGAGATGTGCCCGTTTGCGGTCGCCGCCGCTTGGCTAATTGCGGTTGCCGGGTTCACCGAGGTATTGGTGAGCAGGCTGTTCAACGAGTTCGCCACATCGGTGTTCACCTGGTAGTAGTCGCCGAGAGCTGGTCCAACCGTGGCATTGGACGCACCGCCGGTGTTGATTTGATCGTAGGCAACCTTGTAATAGGGCTTCTTCTTCCACAGTGTCGAAATTGCCTTGGCCTTTGCAGCATCGGTCGTGATCGGGACGTAGCCCGTCGAGGCATCCCACGATGCGAGATTGGTGGCTGACTCGAGATAACTGATGAAGTTGAACGCCGCCGCATTTTCAAGTGCTGAGTTCTTCGAACTCAAAGAGAGCGCGTTTCCGCCTGGCTGGAGTCCGCCATTGTCGGATGCCAGCAGTCGCGGTAGTGGTGCAACGCCGAGGGTCACATTTTTGAACAGAGGCAGGTAGCTCTGAATGGTGCCAAGGGCTGCCGAGGTGTCAATGGTCATCCCTGACTTGTCCCCAGAAATGGCAAACAAGTTGTTGTAAGCCGCAAGTCCAGCGCCATCACGTGAGTAGGACTTGGCATCACTTGACTTCACCATGTTCTGCAACTTCGTCAAGAGTGAGACGTTGCGAGCATTGTCGAACGAAACGGACGTCGCTCGCCCTGCCCGACCATTTTGGTGGTCGACGTAGTAGGTCTTTCCCATTGCGGACCACAACTCAAGCCACCATGGATCATTCTTGAGCGACATGCCGTCGCTGTACTTTTGCGGCGAGAATGTTGCTCCCTTCACGGTGAGCAAGTGCGCGTCAGCTGCCATCTCGTCAATCGTTGTTGGTGGCTTCTTGATGCCAGCAGCGGTGAAGGCTTGCTGGTTGTAGTACAACACCGGGACCGATGCTGAATACGGCATTGCCTGCAACTTTCCACCAATGGTCTGCTGGACAATGGTCTTCTGCAAGTACGTCTTGGTCGAGAACTTTGCCGCCGAGACACAGTCGGCGATCGGCGTGGTGAGGCGAGAGTCGACATGGGCTTGCGTGTTGTTCATGTCATCCATGAACACGTTGGCGCCACTGCCACCTGACAAGGTGTAGGCGTTCCATGTATCGGTGTAGCCACCAGTCTGATTGACATCAGTGACGACGACCTTGTGCTGGCTTGCGTTGTAGGCGGCGACGAGCGCTTTCATTGCCTTCAAGTTGTCACCAGCTGTTGACTCCCAGTAGGTGATGTGCACTGGTGACGTGACCTTTGAGAGGTCGCTCGTCGCGCAGTTGCTCGACGTGGCAGCCGAGGCTGCACCATTCGAGACGCTTGCGACAACGCCAACTGATGAGGCGAGAACTGCCAAACTCGCCAAGGTTTTGATGGAACGGTTCTTGAACATGGCCCTATCGTGCCATGCCGAAGTGAACAACTCGCGACGGAACTGAGTTTTCCCAATGACGAACTACTTAACTGCGCCGCCCGTCAAACTCCGAACAAGTTGCTTGTTGAAGACCACCATCAACACCAGCATTGGAATTGAAGCAATCACCGCTCCAGCCAACACCGTGCCATACCCCTCGAAGGTTCCAGCATTGAGCGCCTTCAGGCCAATTTGCAAGGTTCGATGGGCTTCATCGTTGCTCGTCAGGAGCAAGGGCCAGAGATATTGATTCCAGGCACCAAGGACCGCAATGACGGTGAACGCCGCAAGCTGGGGGCGAACGAGCGGAACAGCAACGCGCAAGAGGTAACGAATCGGACCGCAACCATCGAGAAGGGCTGCTTCTCGCATCTCCTGAGGAATGCCCAGAAACGCCTGACGGAGCAAGAAGATTCCCACAGCCGAGCACATGAAGGGGATGGTCAGTGCCCACATTGATCCGAGCAGATGGAGCTGTTCGACCGTTTTGTAGTTGGTCACAATCGTGACTTCGAACGGCACGAGCAGTGTGCCAAGGATGATTGCCCAGAGCACTCGCTTGAAGGGAAAGGAAAAACTGGCAAAGGCATACGCCGCAGCAAGACTCGTCAGTACTGAGCCGACGACAATCTCCGTCGTTTGGATGACCGAGTTCCACATATAGGTCGAGAGATGCCCACCAATGAATGCCGCCTGGTAGGCATGCCACTGAGGATTCGTTGGGAAAAACACTGGCGGCTGCTGGCCAATTTGCTTCGTGGTCAACAACGAACTTACGACGGCCATATACAACGGGAACAGCACGACCAACGCGCCGAGCGTCAAGATCGCGTAGCTACCGAACGTGGCAAGCCTGCGTCTCCGTTGATGTTTTCGAGCTAAGAGCGCCTGATTGTTAGGTTGCATAGTTCACCCGACGCTCCAGGAACCGAAAATTCAGAAACGTGATGGTTGCCGTGAGGATGAAGAGCGCAATAGAGATGCAGGCAGCAACTCCAGGATTCGGCGTCGTCACCGCATATTGATAGATCTGATAGGCGAGCGTGTTTACCCGAACGAACGACGCTCCTCCCGGGCCGACCAGTAGGTCCATTTGCCCAAAGGTGAACATTGCAGCGATCGTCCCAACGGTGAAGACATAGAAAATCGTGGGGGAGAGCAGCGGCACCGTTATTTGAAAGAACGACCGCACGGCTCCGGCTCCGTCGATCTTCGCCGCTTCGAGCACTTCTTCGGGGAGCGACTGGAGGCCGGCACTGAACAAGATGAACGAAAGGCCAACGAACTGCCAGAGTCCAATGACGGCCATGGCGAACATTGCCCAGGTTGGGTTCTGGAGCACCGACGGATTTGGGTCAATGCCGAGCCATGGCAAGAGACCAAAGACCGGATTCATGAACGTTCCAAACACCACCGCGGCGACCGCTACTGAACTGACGGCGGTCGTTGCGAAGATGGTCCGGTAGATCGCCATGCCCTTGAGCTTCTGATGTGCAGCGACGGCAAAGACAAGTCCGAGCAGCACGCCAATCGGGACGACGAGCACGGTGTAGAGCAGTGTTGCTTCAAGGCCCTGTTGGAAGCTAGTCGAAGAAACGGTTTCCCACATCTGGCTCAAACCAGCCCACTTGGACGGAAGACCTGGATACGGAGGAGCGTGGTACAAGAACAACGAAAAGTTTCGGAAGAACGGGTAGAGGACAAACACCGTCACGAGCAAGAGCGCTGGGAGGATCAGGGCGTAGCCAAGAGTAGCTTCACGGACACGAGCAGATCGCTTCGCGCTCATGACTGCCTCGCACCGGTCGTCGCATCGAAGATGAGAGGTTGGGTTAGGAGTTCGACTTCGATTGGATCGCCGAGCTTTGGCCGGGGAGCATGTGCCGGCTGACTGATGACGAGTCGACTGGTTCCAACATCTGCCAGAACGTGGACTTCGGCACCAAGAACCTCGAGACCCACGCAGACCGCTGGAATCCCCGAAGAACGAATGGCAACTCCGTCAGGTCGGACGCCAATGGTGATGGAACCCTCACTCACCGGTCCAGACCAAGCAGTTGCTGTCCCTTCAACCGCTATCGAGCCGTTCGAGGCTGTAGCGGCCAGGAGCGACATCCCCGGATTGCCAACAAACGACGCCACGAATGCATTTGCCGGGTCCTCATAGAGCTCGGTTGGCGTGCCAACTTGCTGAAGTGACCCCTCATGGAGCACGGCGATTCGGTGACCCATGGTCATGGCTTCAACTTGATCGTGGGTAACGAACAATGTGGTGGTGCCGAGACGCTGCTGAAGGCGGACAATGTCAGCGCGTGTTTGGGTCCGAAGCGTGGCATCGAGGTTCGACAACGGTTCATCCATGAGAAAGCAGAGAGGGTCGCGAACAATCGCACGTGCCAGCGCAACGCGCTGCCGTTGGCCTCCTGAGAGCTGACGGGGTTTGCGATCGAGAAGATCGCTGAGCCCGAGCATCTCTGCCGCTTCATTGATTTTTCGCTTTCGTTCGTCAGCGCTGAGATCCTGTTGACGAAGTGGGAACTCAATATTTCGCCCAACGGAAAGATGAGGATAAAGGGCGTAGCTCTGGAAGACCATGGCAACATCACGGTGGCGTGGAGCGACGTCATTGACCACCTGATCGCCGATCAGAATCTCCCCCGAACTGGGTGTTTCGAGCCCAGCAACCATGCGGAGGGCTGTCGTCTTCCCACATCCTGAGGGTCCGAGGAGAACGAGAAACTCCCCGTCATGAACGTCAAGGTTGAGGTCGTGGAGAACCACGTTGCTGCCGAACTGCTTATCGATGTTTCTGAACGCCACCGTTGCCATTCTTCGCTCCTCGTGAAGTTCTCATCAGCTGCATGGACTCATGTTTCGATCTCGTCCATCGTGACATGGACGCTTCACTTTCGTGATGTCGCCTGGTCTCGTTAGATGAGTGGTTCGTTTTCCTGCTTCATCAGTCTCCGCTCAAGGCCCTTCAACCCCCGTCGCCGAGCAAGTTTGATGGCGACCATCCGTGCAAAGAAAGGAAGACGACTCACGATGCCAAGCGCCGAAAGTACACGCTCAGCAAACGAGGTTGGCTGGACCTGAAACTTGCACAACGTGCGCACGCTGCCGGTATAGCGGACGTTCTTTGACCAAAGAAAGCGCTGCAAGATTGCTCTCGTCGTGCCAATGGCTGAGAACGCGTCGTGAACGTAGAGCTCGCCCCCCGATGCCATGTGGGGAAGCCAGCCATCAAAGTCAGCGAGCGTGCTCTCTAGGTCATGCGCACCATCAACCCAGAGAAAGCCAACGCTCGGACCAGACCACGCAGCCGAAGCCTCGGTGGAAATTCCGCGAAACAGCTCAATTCGATCGGCGACACCTGCAGCGGCAACATTTGCTTGAAAGAGCTCAAGCGATTCCGGGCCGCCTCCCCATCTTGGGTCGTCAAATGGGTCAACGGCCGTAAGGCGAGCGGAGGGCTCAAGTCCACTTGCGATGAGGATTGCCGACTTTCCCCGGTGACTGCCAATTTCAACCGCCGCAGTTCCGGGGAGCAGCCGCCGTCCCGCAGCGAAGAGGGCACGACCTTGCTCTGGCAAGAGCCAACCATCAACGTTCGCCGCTGCACTCCACGCTTTGTCGAACGTCATCGTCATGGGTTGCAATGTAGTGCAGGACTTTCGACATTCGAGTGGCGTGTTCTCGTGAGTCATCAGAAGTTCCTGGCGTTCGTTGGGGCTCGAGAAGGTTATGAAGGCTGATGGCCCCTCTCGCCTACGTCTGCAGTCGAGACTTCTTGGAGGAACGCCTGAGCGAAGGTTCGGCGTAACGACAACGACCCCCCGGAATTTCCCAGGGGGTCGTTGGTGAAACCTGTTCAGCGTTAGCTCTGGGCTCGCACCTTCTTGGCTGAACCAGCCAAGTAGAGAACGAACGCAAGGAGGAAGCCAACAGGGAAGGCAATGTCACCAAAGTTGCCATTGTGCTTTGGCACAATGCCGGTGAACCATGGGTTGTTAGCGAAGAACACGATGGAGACCACTGCGGCAACGATGAACGCAATTGGTCCCGCAAGGTTCTCGTGTGGCTTGAAGAGGTAGTGCTCGACAGACGCACCCTTTCGAAGCAACTTGTCGGCGAAGATCACGCCGAGCCATGGTCCAATCCAGTAGGACATGACGAGAAGGA
>CAIQUD010000125.1 GCA_903874965.1 uncultured Actinomycetes bacterium
CGGGAAGGCCCTCTTAGAACGGCTTGCGCTCGAATGTGAAGAGCGGGGCTACCCAAGATTCGAATGGTCAGTCCTCGACTGGAATGAGCCTGCGGCAGCCTTCTATCGAGACTTTGGAGCCAGCCCCCTCAACGAGTGGGTGCTCTGGCGTCGCACGTTCGAACGAACGGCGCCTTAGCTGAACAGCTGAACGGGCTCTCGAGCCTTGTAGGCCTCAATTCGGCCCTCACCGAGGCGTGTGAGCTCCCCAGTAGGTCCAACTGCCACCCCAGCGTCAGTTGCCAAACCGAGCACCAGAATTTCGGGTGCAGCGAGAGCAACCGTCCGATGAAACTTTTGGCCTTCGGGGTCTTGGTCCTTATCGCCCAAGTGTGAGACAACGGCCAGTGCCTCGATGAGGCCAAGTCCCGTCGTGAGCGCACCGCCGCGTGGATCAACCATTGGGTCGGTGAGCACCATTGCACCGGCGCCAACACCAATGATCGTCGCTCCTTGTTGCCAAGCAGTGATCAGTGCCTCGAGCAATGGTGTGCCTTTGAGCACGCTCTTGAGATGCAGCGCTGAACCGTCCGTCAGACAAATTGACTGGGCTGCCCGGAGGCGCTCTGCCATCTCCGGAGCATTCGCTTCGCTATGGCTCAACACAATCAACCCCTCAACCGTGATGTCGTGTGGACTGAGTGCTTCAGCTACTGCGAGCAGCTCACGCTCTGGATGGCCATAGGCCGAAGCAGTTGGGATGACGACGAGATGGCTGCTCGACAACTGGTCGACAACTGCACGGTCAAGCATCGGCGCCGAGCCGAAAGGTGCTCCGCCGAGAAGAAGCAATGTGCCAGGGGTAGTCGCCATAGGTCCATGTTGGCACCCGCAGCAGTTGGAGACGAGCGACGCCAAATCGACCCAACGCAGACCGCCAACTAGCATCGCCGCCATGACTATTCAGAGCGTCGGCATTATTGGATCGGGAATCATGGGCTCAGGAATCGCGGAGGTCGCGGCTTCCGCCGGGCACACCGTCATCCTGCGGAGTCGCAGCCAGGCAACGGCTGATGCAATGGTCGCTGGGCTGTCGAAGTCCTTGGCCAAGCAGGTCGAGCGGGGCAAGAAGACCCAAGAAGACGCTGACGCAATCCTCGGTCGCGTGAGCGCCACCACCGAACTCAGCGCACTTGCTGACTGCGACCTTGTCATCGAGTCAGTTGTTGAAGACCTCGCCGTCAAGATTGCGCTCTTCAAGGAGCTCGACGGCATCGTCAAGGCAGACGCCATCATCGCCACCAACACCTCCACCTTGCCCGTCGTTGAGATGGCGGTCGCAACTGGCCGCGCTGACAAGGTCTGTGGCGTCCACTTCTTCAACCCTGCACCTGCCATGGCGCTGGTTGAAATTGTTCGCGCCCTCACGACCTCAGACGAAACAATCGCTGACGTCACTGCCTTTGCTGCCACGTGTGGCAAGGACCCCGTCGAAGTTACGGACCGTGCTGGCTTCATTGTGAACGCCTTGCTGTTCCCCTATCTCAACCACGCCGTCACGCTCATGGAGAACGGTGTTGCCACCAAGGAAGGCATTGACGCCGCCATGAAGGGCGGCTGTGGCTTCCCAATGGGACCATTTGCGCTGCTTGACCTCGTTGGCCTTGACACCTCGGTTGCCATCCTCGACGCGCTCTACGCCGAGACGAAGTCCCAGGCTGCCAACGCGGCCCCAACGCTTCGTCGCATGCTGGCCGCTGGCCAACTCGGTCGGAAGTCTGGTTCGGGCTTCTACGATTACGCGAAGAAGTAGGAGGCAACCATGACCGACGGAACGAGCACACCGGCAAAGCGGTCTCACCCGTGGGTTATGCGGACCTATTCGGGGCACTCGACCGCAGTTGCGTCGAATGCCCTCTATCGCACGAACCTCGCAAAGGGCCAAACTGGGCTCTCTATTGCTTTCGACCTGCCGACGCAGACTGGCTATGACCCGGATGATCCTCGGGCCGCAGGCGAAGTAGGCAAGGTCGGCGTTCCAGTCGTCCACATTGGCCACATGCGCCAATTGTTCGACCAAATCCCGATTGCCGAAATGAATACGTCGATGACTATTAACGCAACCGCTGCTTGGTTGCTTGGTCTTTACCTTGCTCACGCCGAAGAGCAAGGTGCGGCACTTGCTGGCCTTCAAGGCACGACGCAAAACGACATTGTGAAGGAGTACCTCTCGAGAGGGACCTTCATCTTCCCGCCAAAGGCCTCGCTCCGGCTCATTGTCGACATGATCTCGTACACGTTGGTCAACGTTCCAAAGTGGAACCCAATCAACGTTTGTAGCTACCACCTCCAAGAGGCTGGAGCCACACCAACCCAAGAGATCGCTTACGCCCTCGCCACCGCCATCGGTGTGCTTGATGC
>CAIQUD010000126.1 GCA_903874965.1 uncultured Actinomycetes bacterium
AGCCACCTGATTTGTTGGAGCCGAAGTACGCTGGGATCTTCAATCGAGGAGGACCCCAATGAAGATCAGCGCGATGCTCAACTATTCGGGCGACATCAAGCGCTCGGCCAAGGAATTGGCAGAACTTGAAAACGCAGGACTCGATCTCATTTGGGTTGCGGAGGCCTATGGCTTCGATTCGGTTTCGGTGATGGGCTACTTGGCTGCTTTGACCACCAAGGTGGAAATTGGATCGGCAATTCTGCCGATCTACTCTCGGACACCAACGCTCATTGGTATGACGGCTGCAGGTCTTGATGCAATGACCGATGGACGATTCCACTTGGGGCTCGGTGCATCGGGTCCGCAGGTTATTGAAGGATTTCACGGTGTTCCGTACACGGACCCGCTCGGGAGAACGCGCGAGATCATTGAAGTATGTCGCGAGTTGTGGAAGCGCGAAGCCCCGCTCGAGCACCATGGCAAGCACTACGACATCCCGCTTCCAGCTGATCGTGCATCGGTTCCTCCGAAGGCTCTCAAGATCATTCAGCACCCAGTCCGTTCGGATATCCCGACGTGGATTGCCGCAATTGGCGAGAAGAACGTGGAACTGACCGCCGAGGTTGCGAATGGGTGGATTCCAATTCTGTTCGTTCCGGAAAAAGCACATCTCGTATGGGGCAAGTCACTCGAAGCAGGCAAGGCCAAGCGAGCGCCAGAACTTGGGCCTCTGCAAATCACGGCCGGAGGCATTCTCTCCATTGGTGAAGGTGAAGACGTTACAAAGCTTCGTGAACTCGGGCGATCGATGGTCGCCCTCTATGTCGGTGGCATGGGTGCCAAGGGAAAGAACTTCTACAACACGCTCGCATGCCGCTATGGCTATGAAGCCGAAGCGGCCGAAATCCAGGACCTGTATCTCTCCGGCAAGAAGAAGGAAGCCGAAGCGCTCGTTCCCGAGGAACTCCTCGAATTGACGAGTCTCTGTGGCTCACCGAGTTACATCGCCGAAAGGGTCGCCGCGTTCAAAGAGGCCGGTGTCACGCACTTACAGGTTGCTCCGGTTCCCGTTGGTGGCAAAACCGGACCGCAGTTAGTTTCAGAGTTGAAGGAAATTCTCGGCTGATCTACAGCCCCTCGGGCTTGCCCGAGTTGCATTGAGGAGTACATCGTGGCACGAGCTATCGCGAATGACATTGAAATTGAATACGCCGTTCACGGTGATCCGTCTCATCCAGTCGTCCTGTTCATCATGGGCCTCGGCGCGCAGATGACTGCGTGGGATCAGGACTTCATCAACCGATTCGTTGACGAAGGCTTCTGTGTCATTACGTATGACAATCGAGATGTTGGCCTGTCGACTTGGTTCGACGAGCACGGCGAAGTCGATGTCCTCCCATTTCTCCTTGGTGAGTCCATCGAGGCCCCCTACTCCCTTGCGCATATGGCAGCAGATGGCATCGCCGTCCTCGACACACTCGGCATTGAGCAAGCCCACATTCTTGGGATCTCGATGGGAGGCATGATTGCGCAACAACTCGTGATTGACCATCCTCACCGGACCATCACCCTCACCTCAATCATGTCAACGACCGGGGCGGCTGACGTCGGCCAACCAACCCCTGAGGCGATTGCGTCGCTCATGACGCCCCCAGCGACGACACGAGATGAGGCGATCGAGACGGGAGTCGATGGCTGGAGAATTATCAGCTCGGTTGGCTATCCATTCGAAGAAGAGGACATTCGTCGCCGAACTGGTGAGGCCTATGACCGCGCCTACCACCCCGTTGGAACCAACAGGCAGTTGGCCGCAATTCTTGCTTCAGGAGACCGGACCGAGGCGCTTCGTTCCGTCACCGCGCCGACGCTCGTGCTTCATGGAGAAGCTGACCCGCTCGTGACGCCAACTGGTGGGGAAGCAACCGCCGCCGCAGTTCCTGGGGCTCGCCACTTGACCTATCCAGGAATGGGCCACGATCTTCCTCGACCCCTTTGGAATGAACTGGTGCAAGAGATCACCGGGCATCTCCGCTCGGTCTAAACAAAGCGTCGGGAGCCTGATCAAGCTGTTGGTTCTGCGGGCTTGAGAGGGTGAGCGAGTTGAAGAGCGGTGAGCTCGAACTAGGAAGCCAGCCCCTCGGCGGCCCCTTGAGAAATCCACGTCTCATACATGGCGGCATAGGCGCCGCCTTGAGCAATGAGGGCGTCGTGGCTTCCAACTTCAACGATGGTTCCTCGTTCGACTACGACGATTCTGTCGGCCCGTCGCGCCGTTGACAGACGGTGGGCAATGAGCACCGCCGTTCGATTCTCAAGCACCGCGTCGAGGGCGTGCTCGATCTTGGTCTCACTTTGAAGATCAAGGTTTGACGTTGCTTCATCCAAGACGAGCACCCTCGGGTGGGCAAGGAAGGCTCGAGCAAGCGCGAGGAGTTGCCGCTCTCCAGCAGAGAGTGACTGACCTCGCTCATGGACAATGGTGTCGATCCCCTCAGGGAGGCGGTCGACCAAATCATCGAGCCCAACACGCCTGACGGCGTCGTTCACTTCTTCATCGGTCGCATCGGGATTGGCGAACGTCAGGTTGTCCTTGATGGTTCCCGCAAAGAGGAAGGGCTCTTGGGGAACGACGCCAAGTTGCGAACGCAGTGACTGGAAGGTCACGTCCTTGAGATCATGGCCATCAATGGTGACGGAACCACTCGTCGGGTCGTAGAACCGGGTCACGAGTTTCGCCATGGTGGATTTGCCCGCGCCGGTTGGTCCAACGAATGCCACGGATTCTCCTGGCTCGATGGTCAAGTTGACACCGTGCAACACGAGGTTCTGCGGGTCGTAGCCAAAGTCGACATTGGTGAACGTGATGCGTCCGTCAATGACTGGAAGGTCGGTTGCGCCAACTGCCTCGGGCACGTCTGGTTGGGTCTCAAGCAGGCCACGGAGTTTCGTAATTGATGCCCTGCCTGACTGCAGTGAGTTGTATTGCTGCACGAGGAGCTGGATGGGGGCGAAGAACCGGTTGAGATAGAGGAAGAACGCAACCAACACACCAGGAGAGAGGTCCCCATGGGCAACCATGAGACCTCCGACCCCAAGAAGCAGCGCCTGGCCAAGAATGCCAATCGCGAGGGTCCCCGGACCGTAGATCGCATTGATCGTTCCGGTGTAGATGTTGGCATTTCGGTATTCACCAACGACATCACGGTGGACCACGATGTTCTGGAGCTGCCGGTTGTGCGCCGTGACGATTCGAGCGCCGTGCAGAGACTCCGACAAATCTGCAAGCACGTCGGCGATTCCGTCTCTGATGCGGTCGTAGCCATGATCTGACGCTCGTTGGAACCAGATCGACATCACGAGAAGTGCGGGGACGACCGCGACAATGGTGAGCGCTGCGAGTTGCCAACACTGGAGGAACATGATGATGATGATCGTCGCCATCGTGAGCCCCTGCGTTGCGAAGCTTGCAATCCCATCTTGGACGAGCTGTTGCAAGTTCTCGATGTCACTGGTCATCCTGCTCATGAGGACGCCAGCCTTCTCCTCAGTGAAGAAGTCGAGGGACAGCCTCTGGAGATGGGCAAAGACCCGAATTCTGAGATCGTGCATGACGCCAGCTGCTAGGCGACCGGAGGTTCTCGCTTGTGCCCACTGGGCACCAGAGCCAATGAGAATCATTCCGGCATAGGCGACAACGCACCAAATGAGGATGTCAAGGTGATAGGGCGCATGCCGGAGACTGTGGTCAATTGCATACCCAGTGAGCCAAGGACCGGCTTGCACAATGATCGAAGCGATCGCCACGAACACCGCCGATTCAATCAACCACCTCTTGTAATGGGTGACCAGTCGGAACAGCGTCAATTGTTCGGCTTCTGCACCTTCAGGAATTTGGTGGAACGGAACGTCTGAAGGTGCGTGCTCGGGTTCGGACGCCTGCAAGCGGCGCACGCCATCGAGGAGTTCTGTCGGAATACCGCCGAATGGCAATCCGCCGACGCGCCCGCCAGGAGGACCACCGCCAACCATCATGCCGCCACCACCGCCGCCCCAACCCATCAGATCACCTGCTCGGGAACTGCATCGAGAGCTGCTGCTTGGGCGAGGACTTCGGCGTAGAGCGGCACGGTTGCCAAGAGATCTGCGTGCGTGCCGTCGGCGACAATTCGTCCTCCATCGATGAGGACTACTCGTTCGGCGAGCGAAATGGTCGATAGCCGGTGGGCAACGATCAACGTCGTGCGATGCTCCAAGAGGTGCTCAAGTGCCTGGTGAATTTGCTGCTCGACGTGGACGTCAATTGCACTGGTCGCATCGTCGAGCACCAAGATTGGTGGGTTAACGAGCAGTGTTCGAGCGATTGCGATGCGCTGTCGTTGGCCGCCGGAAAGGGTGTAGCCACGCTCGCCAACCACGGTGTTGTAACCCTCTTCAAGTTGTGTGATGAATTCATCCGCACCAGCAGCGACCGCGGCGGAGATGACCTCTTCAAGTTCCGCGTCAGGGCGCCCATAGGCAATGTTGTCTCGCACTGATGCGGAG
>CAIQUD010000127.1 GCA_903874965.1 uncultured Actinomycetes bacterium
CGACTCCACACCAACAGGTGCCTACCGGGAATGTCTTCCGCGAGAGTCCGAAGGAATTCAAATTGATTGTGGGTTGACCCCTTGATTCTCTGGAGAAGAAGCGTCGCAATATCATTCAGTTCCGCTTTTCGGGGACCCTGACTTCCAACCGGATAGTCGAGGTATAGATCGTGGAGAACGTAGGTCGTGAAATTTTTCTGATTGAGGACCACGTGCGCGCTCGGCACATAGAGCGGTCCCGTCACGCTAAGCAACGACGCCATGGTGGTGACGTCAAGCGCCACGACGGTATTGACGCGGGTGCCGGTGGCAGACTGGAAGATCGCTGCCGCCGCGCGCCCAGACCATGAAAAATCAGCGTTGGCATTGACGAAACGGAGATCTTGGTTGGCTCCATTTCCGTAGAAATACTTCCGTGTTCCTTCACTCGCGTACACCGGAACCGGTCGAGGAGCCACTACGGATACTGATTCGCCCGATGACGTTTCTCGAATGGTCGTTCCCTTCACGGACAGCAGCGCGTAGCTAAGGATCGCTCCTTGATCGCGCATTTCAGCGTTGTTCTCGGGCAAGACCAGCACCTTCGAGTCCGCTGAAGCAAAGATCGACTTTGCCACAACCAATCCGTCGTCCACATTCTGCAATGAATGAACGATCTTGCCAACCTTGGCGTTGAAGGTCGCCCTGCTACCGCCCACTGGTCCGAAGAGCGATCCCATTGGACGCTGGAGAGCTTTTAGCGTCGCGACGGCGGTGGAAACTTGACGTCGCAAGCTGTCAAGGTGCGACGCTGTCAAGGTCTGTCGTGGTCCGTCGGCTGCAACTTGAGATACCGCAGCCAGCAGACTCGCGCCTGTGACTGTGGCTCGATGGGCATCGATGAGGAGGTCCTTGGTGCCCGAAAGTTCGACCCCTAGGTATGGCACATACTGGGCTGCCGGCAACACACCCAAGGTATTAAACGACGTCTGCGCTTCATTTAGTTGCTGTTCTGCCCTAACTAAATGGCGCATGAGATCATTACGCCCTACTTGCGACGTAGCCAGCGTCAGATGGTGTTCGACGTAGTCAATGTTTCGAAGGGCGTTCTGTGCCTTCACGTACGAGCTCAACGCCGCGTAACCCGCAACGAGAATGGCGACGCCTGCGCCAACCGCAACGATCAGCTTCCAGTGACGGCCACTGCGTTTCAGCACCTAGACATTCTGCCATCAAGCTGGCATTAAATTTTACGAGGACTCCGTTCGAGTTGGTGAATCGTGTGATTGGACGTCGGTCGTGTCAGGTCGCATCATCGGTACGCTTAACGCCACTGGAAGAGGTTGACGCGACACCAGACGTCCTACCACTTGCGGGGATCCCTCTTGGTGAACCAATTTCTGGGGCACCGGTCACAGAAGAATTGTTTTCGAAACATGCCTGATCGAATGACAGTGGTACTTTCGATGGGAGAGTTCTAGGATTCAAAATTAAATCGCAGCAACGTCGCTCTCTAGCCATCGGTTTCGGAAAGGAAGTTTCAGCGTGCTGAACGTTGACGGTGGAGAGAATGTCGCGCCGGGCACGTTTTCTCCGCTTTCGAAGCGTCAGCGTGTGACGAAGAGGATTTTTGACCTCGTCGTCTCCATTCCACTGATCATCGTCCTTTCCCCGATCTTCATCCTGCTATGCGTACTTGTGAAAAGCACCTCGCGGGGGACGATCATCTTTCGGCCTCAACGGATCGGGCTTAACGGAAAACCGTTCACCATGTACAAGTTCCGCAGCATGATGGAAACCAACGCGAGCAGAACCCACAAGATTGTCAGTCACCAAGATCATCGAGTGACGAAGATCGGTCGAATCATTCGTCGAACAAAGCTTGATGAGTTGCCTCAGTTCTTCAACGTGGTC
Source organism: uncultured Actinomycetes bacterium (assembly GCA_903874965.1). Classification (GTDB taxonomy): domain Bacteria; phylum Actinomycetota; class Acidimicrobiia; order Acidimicrobiales; family RAAP-2; genus CAIQEU01. The sequence goes on from CAIQUD010000127.1 coordinate 1,894, forward strand.
AACGGCACCATGAGCATCGTCGGTCCACGACCGCAGAACGCGGACTTCATTTCTCGCTACACAGACGAAGAACGAGCGGTACTTCGAATTCGACCTGGCATTACTGGTCCTGGCACCGTCGTGAACTACGAGAAGCTCCTGACCGGCGCAACACCCGAGGAGAACGAGAAGATCTATTTTGAGACTCTGCTGCCCGACCGACTGCGATGCGAACTTGTTTATTTGAAAGATTGGTCCCTGAAAACCGACATACAGATCATTGGGAGAACAATGGTCAGCATGATCTCTAGGTCGAACGACCGCCGGGTCACGCCCCTCTACCGCAGCCCTCGCGCCACGTAATCTGACCACTTCGCATTGGATACTTACGGTGGTGGTCGCTCGAAACGTTTCATGGTTTAGTTTCACGAACAATTTGGCTCAAGTCCCGCCTAGTTACGAAAGAATGGACCGCTCACCGAATGCCCTCGATTTCCATCGTTCAGCAATACGCCATCCCGCCCGACCAGCCCGGCGGCACACGCCACTACGAATTCGCCCGTCTCTTCACATCTCTCGGTTGGACGTCGGAGATCATCGCCTCCGACTTTTCGCACCATGAGAAGCGTTTCTTCCGACGCAACGCAACGAACAAGCGTCGGAGTTTGCGAGTGAACGAAGAAGGCGTTCACTTTCGCTACTTTTGGATTCCGACTTACGACCGCAATGGTCCGCGTCGAAGTTTTTCGATGATGTGGTTCAGCATCCGTGCGTTCCTACACGTCATATGTTCGCCTTCGGACGTCATTTATGCATCGTCACCACACATCTTCTGTTGTTTGAGCACTTACGCTGCCGCTCGAATCCGACAACGCTGCTTCGTTTTCGAAGTGCGCGACCTGTGGCCTGAGCATTTCGCTGCAGTGCGTATTGGTTCTGAGGACGAACTTGAATACAAGGTGATGGGCGCCATCGCTAACTTGCTATACCGACGGTCGGACTTAGTGGTGATCTTTGCCCGAGGCAGTACCGAGACCGTCCTGTCGCGAGGTGGCACCGCCGATCGAATATTTCTTTTGGACGGCGTCGACACCGCGGGACTTCCCATTCGAGTTCCGAAACGCAACCTTCCCGAGCGCACGCAAATCGTGTACATGGGGACACTCGGAGCGATGTACGGAATACAAATGGCGCTCGACGCGTGCGTGATTCTGAGAGCTCGAGGGATAACTAACTTTGACATCACGTTTGTAGGTGATGGATCAGATAAGCGTGAACTACAAGAATTTGTCACCAGCGAACAGCTCGACAACATTCACTTTCGGGATCCA
>CAIQUD010000128.1 GCA_903874965.1 uncultured Actinomycetes bacterium
AACACCACTTGTGGCTCAGGCGCGTCTCGCATCTGTATTTGTGCCTTCCCCACCCCTTCCATAGTTCGAACAATCCGGGCAAGACCTAGCCGGGAAGCTCGCTCATGGACGGCAATGGCGTCTTGAGACGTCGTTTCCGCCATTGACGGAGCTACGAGGCTAAGAAACCCTGTGCGGAGTTCTTGCACGAGCTCACTCGCCAACTGTTGTGGTCCCCATCCGGCCTCATGGAGTTCGGCCAATGCAAGGAGGACTGCAGAGGCATCGGACTCAATGAGGCCCTCAATGACGCCATCGAAAACCGGGACGACATCGTCAGCTGATCCAGCGGCTGCAACCTGATCAAGGGCCGAAAGCGCGTCTCTTGCTGAACCTTTGGCACGTCGAACTGCTGCGGCAAGGGACTCATCGTCGATTGCCAGTCCAGCTTCAGTTCGGACTTCAGCCAACAGCGTTGCGAGCGTTTCCGAGCCAAGGAGGCGGAACTCTAAATGCTGGGTCCGACTCTTGATGGTGTCCGGGACCTTCTGGGGATCGGTCGTCGCGAGGACGAACACCACGTGGCTCGGAGGTTCTTCCAAGGTCTTGAGCAATGCATTTGCTGCAGCATTGGAGAGCATGTGGACTTCGTCGACGATGTAGACCTTCCAGCGACCTGGTGTGCCGAGATTCGCATGGGCCACCAAATCACGCATGGCGTCAACGCCATTATTCGATGCGGCGTCGAGTTCAGTGACATCGAGCGACGTGCCCTTCGTGATCTCAAGACAACTTGAACAGACTCCGCATGGCTCACCATTGACAGGGCTCGAGCAGTTCAGCGCCTTTGCCAAGATTCGAGCCGTCGAGGTCTTTCCCGTTCCTCGAGGACCAGAGAAGAGATAGGCATGGCCAACCCGGTTCTCGGCCACTGCGCGTTGCAGCGCACGAACAACGTGGGGCTGGCCTCGAAGGGCTCCGAAGGTGCCAGGGCGGAATCGACGGTAGAGCGACACGAAGGCGTCATCACCTACGAGTTTTGGAGTTGCTCCGTCATCATTCGCCATGAGGGGCAGCCTACCGGTGGGGTGTCGACTCTGAAGGAGTGGCGAAAGAATGTCGACGTCCGGTGCGGCGGCCAGGTTGACTGCGGCACACTGCGAGACCCGCTGAGAGCTGCTGCCTTCCGACCCTGACTCGGTTCACGAACTGCCGTTGCGCAGGACCCAGCCACCGCACCTGACGTCGACCCCATCATTCTACCGTGTGCGGTCTGCTCGGAGACTCCGGACGAGTTGCAGCACGAGGCGAGGCGGCTCCATCAGCGCGGGTAGGCTGAACCGGCGTGTTCTTCGGGTCCTGACTCATCTCGACCCTTCACACCAACCCGGAGGCGTGCGAGAGCGGCCGAATCGGCACGATTGGAAATCGTGTGTGGGGAAACTCACCGTGGGTTCAAATCCCACCGCCTCCGCCAGTTTTTTGCAGGAGAGGTCGTCCTCGTCACCTCAATACTTGACGGAGGTCGGCTCCCTTCGTCAGGAAGTACTCACCAGGGTGCTGAAGACGACGATGTTTGATGCATACGAACCCGTCGCGTGATTGAAGATCCCCCCACAGGTGACGAGGTTGAGTGAGCGGTTCCCGTGAGATCCGTAGACCAGTTGTGCCGGGAATGCGGTCTTCGGATATTGCACGACGCTTCGGACCTTGAAGGTGGCCTTCACTCGGTCAGCCAAGGTGACCTTGATGAGGTCTCCCGGTGCGAGTGTCTTCAGACGGAAGAACACTCCAGGGCCGTTCGATGAGTCAACGTGCCCAAGAAAGACTGATGATCCAATCTCTCCAGGCGTCGGCCCTTCACGAAACCAGCCAACGTCGCGCACATTCGTCGGCACCATGACCTGTCCATTTGCCTTCAGCCCAAGGAGAATGAGTCCGGTCGTAAGCCCAAGCTTTGGGATCAACAGCTGCACTGGTCTCGATCGCTCAATCGTGAAGCCGACGTCATGACCAGTCGTTGGAACCGACACCCGCGGGACGAGGGCTGCCGAATTCTGGTCTGCAGTCAACAACCAACCACCAAGCGAGCCAACAGCCAAGAGCAGTGCGACGACGCTCAGCACTCCGAAGAGCACCAAGCGTCGTCCTCGTTGCTGGTCAGAAACTTGGAGGGTCAAGTTCTGAACATCAAGAAACGTCAAGTGATCGGCGACGGTTCCTCCATGCCATGGCACCAAAGAGTCCGGCCAGACCGAAGGCTCCGAGACCAATTGGCAGGAAGATCGATGACCCACTCTGTGCCGTGCCACCGAACCCAGTTCCGGGCGCCCCACTTGGGATCACTGGAGTGGTCGTTGGCGTTGAGCCTGGGGTCGTAGTCGTCGTCCCACCACCAGCGATGGTGCAGTGCGGGGCGGTAATCACATTGTCGTCAAGTGTCACGGCTGCATTGCGAGCAAGCGCCCGTCCCATGATTGTGGCTCCATGGTTCAAGGTGATGGACTGCAACGCGAGGATGGAGCCAACAAAATTGGTGGTTGTCCCGAGCGTCGCGGAACTTCCCACCTGCCAAAAGACGTTGCATGCCTGTGCACCGTTCTCGAGGATGACACGGCTACCTGACGCCGTGGTGAGCGTTGACCCAGCCTGAAAAATGAACTTGGCATTGGCATCACCTCCACCATTCAAGGTGACCACGCCAGTGAGGCCCATTGAAGAGGACGACTGGTATTGGCCTGGGGTGAGCGTTGAGCCACCCAAGTCAGCGGACACCGTGTTGAACGGCGTCCTTCCGGCAGCGCTCAAGTACGCGGCGATCAAATCAGCCTTCGCATGCTGCGCTGCGGCGTCAGTCTTGTGAGTAACACCGACGCTCTGCACACCTGGTGGAAATCCTGAGATCGATGTTCCTGGATAGAGACCAATGTTGCCGGAAATGACTGATGGCCCAGTGTTGGTAATGGTGGAACCAGCAAGGACGGCATAAGGCTCAGCTGTCCCAAGGTTGATTGGCGCCGAAGCTGCACTAGCCGCGGGGAGACCAAAGGCTACGAGCGAGAGTGCCGAAACTGAACCAAAGGCAATCGTCAGGCGACGGAGACTTGTTCGAGTCCTTCGGGGATATTGGGTGACGACGTTCATGCTGCTGAACGGTTCTCGAGGGGAATTCTTCTGCATGTTGAAACCTTCCTTGAAGCACTTATCACGGTGTTGTCGTCGACAACTCGTGGATACAGCGGGTTATGGCGGAGGAGGGTGTCTGAAGCCGACGTCGTGGACGACTCACTTCCGAACGCGGAATCACCTGGGTTCAACGATCGGAGACGTTGACCTCTAGGCAACGAGAGATCGAAAAGGGCAGAAAACTGAGCACAGGACGCGAACTCGTCCATGATCGAGCGCCTCGCGGAGAGGACCGGTCGAAGATTTTTCACACCACACTCCGTTCGTCGAACCTGACCGAGGGTCAGGTGAGAAGGAGGCGAGGTCTTGACGTCCTTGTCCTTATTCTACCAGAACGGTAGAAAATATCTCTAGGAAATTCCGCAATGACCTTTCGAGGCTTCGTTGACTACCTCAGTCAGCATTTGTGCGG
>CAIQUD010000129.1 GCA_903874965.1 uncultured Actinomycetes bacterium
AAATTGAACCAAGCGCCAATGATGCCGAGCACAATGCCAACCGCAGAAAACGGGGGGAACATTGCAAGAGCGACGATGACCATGCCAGTTCCCATCAACACTGCGGAGACCACTGTGCTTCGCAGCACCTTCGTCATCGACCAAATTGCTTCGCTCGCTTCATTGTGCTCAGTCATGCGTTGCCCCCTCGTCAGATGACGAACGGCCACTTGCAACGAGCGCTGCACCGGCGCCGACAATGCCAAGAAGCAGTCCGAGCAACAGCAACAGCGGTGAGGTTCCCGCAACTCCATCAAGCCAAATCCCCAGCAGTAACCCACCGACAATTGACCCAACAATCGTTGAGCCAAGCGTGACGACTGTGGCAAGGCTGGAACGATCTCCGGTTCCTTGGTCGCGCGTCATCGTTGCGCTTTCGAGGAGGAGTTGCACCGGTTCATTGTTTCAGACGTCATGGGGCTCCTGAAGCAACGTTCTCGGCATCTCGGTTGGTCTCTTCAGGTTCTTCAGCCTTCCTCGAGGGCCAGAAGAGTCCAACGAGGCCGAGTCCGGCGACAACCGCTGCGAAGGGAACGAATCGATTGAGCCGAGGCTCAACCAACGGCATGAGCACCAAGCTCGACAAAATTGCTGTCCAGCCCCACAAAATGAGGACCGCCCGGCGGTGACCGTGGCCGAGTCGAAGCAGTCGGTGATGGATGTGGTCTTTGTCTGCAGTTGAAAATCCAGTGCCCTTTGCCGTTCGTCGAATGAAGGCCATTGCCATATCGACGAGCGGGATGCCAAGGATGAAAAACGGCAAGAAGAGTGGGGCGAAGAAGAAATAGGTCACCCCACTGGCCGGCGGCGTTCTGCCACCAATCACCATGGTGGCCGCGGCCAAGAGCAAGCCGAGGAAGAGCGCACCTGCGTCGCCCATGAAGATCTTCGCTGGATGAAAGTTGAATGGGAGAAAGCCCAGGCAAATACCACAGGCGATGATCGCGATCAATGGACCAATGTTCGACTTCGGGAGGAGACCGAGCCCCTGGAGCTTGAGTCCATACAGCGCGAGTGCGGCGGAGCCAATGGCGACAATGCCGGTTGCAAGGCCATCGAGCCCATCAATGAGGTTGACGGCATTGGTGAGGGCAATGACCCAGATTGCCGTGATGAGGGGGATGATGCTCGGACTCAACACGACGAACTGCTTGGTCAGCGGAATGTGGAACTGGTACATGGTCGCGCCGGCGAAATAAAGGATCGAGGCAGCGAGAACCTGTCCCGCCATCTTGGCCGGGGCCGACATGTCTCGGAAGTCGTCAACCAGCCCAACGACGAAGACCGCTGCTCCTGCGAGCAGAACACCGAGCGCTTCGGATGAGCTTCGAAAGACCGGGCTCAGACCCGGCAGGACCGACGCCACGATCATGGCAACGCAAAATCCAACAAACATCGCCGCGCCGCCGCCATAGGCCGTCGTCTTGGCATGAACCTTGCGATCCTTCGGGACGTCGACGTAACCAATCTTCGTTGCCAACGAAATTGCGGGCCAGGTCGTCAACGCCGTCACGAGAACAGCAACGCCGAAGACGACGGCGTACCACTCGAGCGGAAGCACTAGTCCCTAGCGTTCCCCGTAAGGCGGGAACTCAGCGC
>CAIQUD010000130.1 GCA_903874965.1 uncultured Actinomycetes bacterium
GGAGGCCGCCAGCGTCGTCAAAGAGGCGCTCGCCAAACCCTGGATAGGCGGCCTCAAGCGCATGGAGCGCCTCGCCGACAGTGGTTGCTTCGACCGTCACTTCTCCAACACCTGCGGTGAGCGGACGAAGTTGGGTCGGAATGCGGATGGTACAGGTCATGATGGTCCTCGGGTCTTTCCTAGGGCAGCTTCGAGCCTAAAGCGGCGTCGAAAGCGTCGAGCGTGGGCTTGATGGTGACGGTTGGACCAACAGTTCCGGCAAGCGCCTCAACCGTCTTGAGGCCGTGGCCAGTCACCATGACCACGACGTTTTCGTCAGGGTGAATGGTGCCGTTCTCGACGAGCTTGCAGAGGCTCGCAATCGTGACGCCACCGGCCGTTTCAGCGAAAATTCCCTCGGTCCTTGCCAATAGACCGATTCCGTCAAGAATTTCTTCGTCCGTTACCGCTGCACAACCACCACCGGTTTCACGAATAACTTTCAACGCGTAGTAGCCATCTGCTGGGTTGCCAATGGCAAGCGATTTGGCAATGGTGTCGGGCTTTACCGGCCGGATGTCTTCCGTGCCTTCGGCAAAGGCGGTGGCAACGGGCGAACAGCCGAGCGCCTGAGCTCCAGAAATTCGAACCTGACCAGATCCTTCAATGAGGCCGACTTTCGCCAATTCCTCGAAACCCTTCTTGATCTTCGTCAGTTGTGAGCCTGAGGCGATTGGCACGACGACGTGATCAGGAAGCTGCCAGCCGAGTTGCTCTGCGGTTTCAAACGCAAGGGTCTTGCTGCCTTCGGCGTAGTACGCGCGCACGTTGACATTGACGAAAGCCCAAGATGGGTGTTCGCTCGTTAACTCCGCGCAAAGGCGATTGACATCGTCATAGGTTCCCTCAACGGCGACGACGGTGCCTCCGTAGACGGCGGTCATCATGATTTTGGCGGCCTCAAGGTTTGACGGAATGAGGACGATCGAGTCCATTCCAGCCCTTGCGGCATGGGCGGCAACGGAGTTTGCAAGGTTTCCTGTCGAGGCACATGCCGCGACGGTGTACCCAAGCTCACGAGCCTTCGTGAGGGCAACAGAGACGACACGGTCCTTGAAAGAACCAGTTGGATTTGCCGTGTCGTTCTTCACCCAGAGGTTCTTGAGTCCAAGGTGTGCACCGAGTCGGTCGGCCTTCATGAGTGGCGTGAATCCGGCGCCAAGATCAATCGGCACGGCATCGCCAACAGGAAGAAGGTCTCGGTAGCGCCACATTGAACGAGGACCGGCCTCAATTGATGCTCGAGAGATCGTTGATCGGATCTCGTCGTAGTTATAGGCAACTTCCAACGGACCGAAGCAGAAATCACAAACATGCAGGGCGAGCGGTTCGAACTCACGTCCACACTCTCGACAACGCAACGAAATTACTGATGACATATCGACTCCTCATCGTTCGGGCGTTGGCACCTGGTCCGAAGAACTGGTTGCCGCGACGTCAAAGGGCCCGTCCCTCAGTCGCTCTGGATGATGTCAGTGATTGTGACCGCTTTACCGCTGCGATGCAAGTTGACAATGCAACAATCGCAGCGAGTCGGAGATCCAGCCACTAAACCTATGACGTGGTTCCAGCCTCTTCCAACAATCAAGCGGCACTCAGCCAACACCCCACCTATGGCATTGATGCATTTCAGGCGACGTCGGTTCTCGAAGCCAAGGGTGGACGATCAGTCTCGGTGGTGATCCCGGCGCGAAATGAGGCGGCGACGATTGCAAAGGTCGTCGAAGCTGTTGCAAGTCCTCACCTCTTGAGTGCCGGTGGCACCGGGTTGGTCGATGAAATTGTCGTCGTTGACGATGGCTCGACCGATGGAACGGCGGAGCTCGCGCGTGACGCTGGTGCCCGTGTGCACGTGCTCGACCAAGCGCGAGGCAAGGGGCAAGCAATGGCTGCTGGTCTTGCCGCTTCGACTGGTGACTTCGTTGTGTTTCTCGATGGAGATGTTGAGAACACCCACGCCAATTACCTGCCAGCACTTCTCGGACCGCTCGTTCTTGATCCAGAGGTTCGCCTCGTCAAAGGCTTCTACGAGCGTCCCCTTGGAGGATCGGTGACTGGTGGCGGACGAGTCACGGAACTTGTTGCTCGACCAATTTTGGAACTGCTCTTTCCCGAACTGAAACATCTGCTTCAACCACTTGCTGGTGAGACAGCGGCCGCACGTGCCACCTTTGAGATGGTGGGTTTTGAGGATGGCTACAAGGTGGAGATGGGCCTGCTGCTGGACATCGTTGACGCTTTTGGCGCGGGCTCAGTTGCTCAGGTTGACCTCGGGACGAGGATCCACCGAAACCGACCTATTGACGAACTTCGTCCAATGGCACGCGAAGTTCTCGAAGCGGCGCTTTCACGCAAAGAGCTCTAACTGGCGAGATCGAGCCCGACGACGACGGCAAGATTGGTGCCGGCGGCGGGAGGAGGGTTTGCCGTCTGGTCGGTGAGTGGTTCGACGGCGCTCACGGTCAGGCCAAGCTCTCGTGCGACCTCGAGTGCCGCAGGTCGGTAAGTGGGTGCGTAGGCAACGAAGGTCGACGTCGTTGTTACATTGTCCTGCTCAGCAGGAAGTGTCGCCCAGCCAGAAACGGTCAAGTCGTGGGTGACCTTCGCCGCCGCGCCATTGACGGCCGTGCCGTTGTAGACCTGCACACGTACATCTGCCTTGTTGATCGGTGAGGTTGTTGTTGTCGTTGGAGCAGTTGTTGTCGCAACCGCCGCCTTATCAGTCGGTGGGAGTGAGCTGAAGATGACCATGGCTAACAGCAGCGTCACGAGCACGGTGAGCACTGCCCTCATTCGGTTAACGGGGGAGCGACGGTGCTCGGTGTGTTCGGACGAACTCGACTCGGTCATGGCTCTATCGTCCCAAGTCTTGGGGCCAACCGCAACCGGAGTTGAGAACGGGGCAGGGCCAGCGGTCGAATGAGGCGCGTATGCTCTCCCGGAAGTAGGACTAGCCGATGTAGCTCAGATGGCCAGAGCAGGCGATTTGTAATCGTCAGGTCGTGGGTTCGAATCCCACCATCGGCTCCGAGTTGCACGCGTCCTATTGCAAGGACGGAGTGCGGACGGTTCCGATCGCTACCTCGTTGGCATTCCTTGAGTTTGATCAAGCAATGCAGAGAAGCGAGGTGGGCGGTCAACCAGGTGGTCAACCGCCCACATCGAATCAAACCTTCTTGTTCGCCTTGAGGTCCCAGCTGTAACGAGAAACGACCTTTCCAGAACTGTCGGAGTACTTCCACTCGATCTTCGAGAAGTTGAAACTCAATGACTCAAGTGGCTGATCGAGGCCCGCGTTTGTACCACTCGAGCCACAACTGCGGACCGAGGCTTGGCTCAGGACAATCTGGAGGTTCTCGACCGGAGTACCTTGCTCGCCGTTCTGAATGGAGTCGGCTTCGAAGGTGAGCGTTGGGTAGACCTTGCCCGAAGCACAGGCACCGTAGAGCATTGGCGACGCAGCATCGATCTTCCTCGTGATGCTGAATGGATTGAACGTCACCTTCCCTGCACCAGCGCCTCCGGTTGCAGCGGGATTCGTCGAATTTGATGCGCCAAACGACCAACTCACGACATCGATCCATCCACTTCCATGAACTCTGCTGACATCACCTGGAGTTTCCAGGCCCATGATCTTCATGGATGCTGAACCTTCTGCGCTGATTGAATGCCCACTCAGTGTCGTGGCACCAACCGTCGCAACGGACGCAACGACCACCGTTCCAATAGCGATCGCTACTCCGGAGCGGGTAGTGACTCGTCGTCGGAATCGGCCCGTCGTTGAGACAGTCTGCGCTTGTTCTTCCATGATTCCCCCTCCAGTTCTGAACCCTCGAGGGCCCACGGAAACTGTACGCCGTTGAACCGTCATTTGAGGGGTCAACAAGTCCATTTACCGAAGCGATGCTCGATCGCAGGAAGGACTGCATCTGCAGAAATAGGGAATCCTGAGGACTGCATGGCTCCACAGGGTGGAGTCGTCTGCGTGAAACGAAGAGGGCTACTCAGGGTCCTTGGCGCCACTGGGAAGTACTCCGGGTCGCGGAGCTCCTCGAAGTCCTGCAAAGTAGGACTTTCGGGCAGCACGTGAATCGCAACGCGTCATTTGAACAGGCGCCATGAGCCACTGACCAAGTTTTCCTACGTAGCGGCGGGGACCGTGTTCAAATCGATTGAGCAGCAATGCGGAGTTTCGGGCATGCCAATACGACTCGTTGGGCGTGAAAGCTCGTCCGTCCTTTTCGTGTGCGAGGAGCGGTTCATCAACGAGATAGCAATGCCATCCCATTGCGTCAGCCCGCAGTGAAAGTTCAGCCTCGTCGTAGTACATGAAGAGGCCCTCATCGAAGCCCCCAAGTTCATTGAACCGCGCGAGGTCAATGAGTGCGCAGCATCCAGCGAAGTAGCCCGTTCGAACGACACCTTGTGAAGGACCATGAAACGGCCGGTTGATGCCTGGATGTCTCGATACCCAAATTGGCCGTGCGATGTGTGCGCCCCGATACCAAACGAGTGACGTATCGGGCCAGAGTGCAACCGAAGGGCTGACGAACGTTGCGTCGGGGCGTCCAACAAATGCCGCTTCAAGTTTGGCCAACAGCTCGTTGGAGAGAATCTCCACATCGAGGTTGGTCAGCAACAGGTGTGTTGCGCCAGCTTCAGCCGCTGCTCGAGCGGCCAGATTGGCGCCTCCGGTGAAGCCAAGGTTGGTGCCAGGAGTCAACACGGTCGCAATTGCCTCAATTGCGTTGAGGTTCTCGAGGGGAGCATTCGCGACAACGAAAGCTTGGTCGGGAGTTCGTGTCTGAGACGCCCATTTCGTCAGCGTCGAGGTGATCTGAGCATTCGTGTGGCCAAAGGCAACTACCGCCACGGCTATTGAGGAACCCATGACCATTCCTTGTGGTCCAACCAGTTTGACTGGGGATTGTCACTTAGGGCAACTAACTCAACCGTTAAAGTCGACTTCTTCACGAGTACCGTCAGTTTCGAGTGAACCGACGTGGCGACCGTCTGGGCGGGCAGCCCCGAAGCATCAAGGACTTGACCCCGAAGGATTTTCGTGATGTCAGCACCAATTTGTTCGGCGGTGTCGTCGCCAGCAAACACCAATGTTCCACCTTTCCCTAGGGGAACGTAGGCAATGTTGGTTGCCTTCCAACGATCGACTTGTCCGAGGACGAGTCCATGGTTCGCGACGATGCCTGCTATCGACAGAGGGTACCCAGACTGGGTATAGCTGAGTTGGAGCGCTCGATACCAAGGGCTTCCCGATTGAAGATCCGTGTGCTTCCAGCCTCGAGGAGCTTTGACGACGGCCGCTGGCAATAACTCGTGGTTTGAGAGTGAATGCACATTGGGGGCAAATACCACTGAGGAACCAGCTACGTAGAGGGGGCCAGGATTCACGGAGAGAAAACCAGGTACGAAGCCAGCCCAAACAAGTGTCCCTCCAGCACGAATCCAGTCCAGAACAACCTTGGTGGCACCTGGTCCCCAAACCGAAGTCGGCAAGGTTCCTGAGACATCGACAACGACGGTATTGCTTGCGGTACCCCTCTTCATGAAGACGTTCCCTAAGTGTTCGGCATCGACCTCAGACACCATTGAGTTCCCAAACGAAGCTTTGAGCGACTGGAGTGTTCCAAGAACGCTTGAGTTCGTAGCACCGGCCAAAGGAGAAAGTGGAGCGTTGTAGACGAACAGGTGGTTGAGCGAATGACTTCGCTCAGCGGCAAAACCAATCAGATGAATATTGGATTCACCATGGGAAGAAACTGAAATCTTGGCAGCGTGCGGTGACGAAGCAGGAGTCATGGTTGCTCGAATCTTTGGTGGAGACCAAAGACTCGGAGAAACAAGTCCAAAGACTTCAACGACGAGAAGTACAGCGAGGAATATCGGGACGATTCTTCGGTCACGATGCAAGGTGGTCGCATCGGTAGAGCGCGCCGAAGTTGAAGGCAATCGCTCGGTCATCCAGATGGCAGCCAAGATCATCAAGAAGGCCAAGGTGGTCGCAGCTGCGCACAAGAACCCGATTCGATCTTTGTTGAGTGCTGGCAGGAATGTCGAGGCTTGATGTGGTTGGTACAGGACCCACCACTGATGCTGAATCGAACCAACAGACGGCGTTCGAATTACTGCGGTCAGAGGTACGAAGAAATCTGACGGCCCAAAGAGAGCAGCCGTAAACAGTGGGCTCGCGAGAGAAATGATGACTGCAGCAGCTTGATACCAGCGAGTCCGTTGCCCAAGGACTCCACTCGCAGCGATCGCCAAAAAGGGATAGAGCCAAAGGACATACTGCGCATTAAGAACTGGAGAAGTTAGCGTCGTGACGAGCATGATCAGCAAACTCATCGTGATGACCGTGGATCTGCGGTCACTCTTCCAGACCCACCACCCGGTGATGAGCGCGACGACTGCGGCTACGAGTAGTCCAATCTGACCAATTTGGCTGAGGTAGTCATTGACGAGCACCCAGATCCGATTGAGCAGTGGAAGAACGAGAAGACCAAATGGACCGAGTCCACCGAGTGCCGCTCCTTGACCAGTTCTTGTGAAGACGTTTCGAGTGAAGTCCGCGCCAAAGATTGGGCTAAAGGTGATCAATCCACCGGCAACACCTCCAAGAATGAGCCCACCAACTTGGCGTGATCGCGGAGTTCCAGGTTTCAACGCCAGGCCAAAGAGGATTGGCACGAGGAACACCGGAGACAACTTCGCTGCGACGCCAATCGCAACGAGAACACCGGATAACACCCATCGGTGCTCGAGGGCAAACAACACCGAACCAGCCACGGCACAACTCACGAGGGGATCGATCTGTCCATGAACAGCAGGAATAAACAGCACGAGCGGACTCAGACTCCAGAAGAGGAACGCCAACCTTGCTCGGCGGATGTTCGTCTCGCCACTTCCCCAGAGATTGAGCACGATTCTCCAGATGAAGTATCCAGTCAGCGCCGTTCCAGCGATGAGTGGAAGCTTGAGTACGAGGGTGTACCAAGGACTGGTCACGATGTAGGCGCCACCGAACTGCCAATAGGCGGGTAACCCATGGAATGTGCCTCCAAGTGAAGACGGAGCAATTCCAAGCAATCGACTGACTCCGCCAACTGCCATGCACCAGTAACCGTAGACAGGGGGATAGGTAAAACCAGTCAACTTGTAGAGATCTACTCCGGCCATGGTTCGTTGACTCGTCTGCAGCCAAACGGCCACGTCTGGAGCCACGGAAGCGAAGGGCGCTAGCAAGAGTTGAATCCCGAGCGACAAGAAGAAGGGAGTCCGAAGACTTCTATAGAACTTTGGCCGGCTGGGAGGTTGAACGGCAGGAGTCGCCACACTCGTTGCTTTGTTAGGTGCGGTACTTTCCATTACTAAGTTTTCGGAAGTTCCTGATTGGTTGCTCTGGCTGAATGGGTCGGATGCCACGTCAACTTTGTTTCACCTCTGAGCATGTCACGACGACCAAGAGCTCTTCCCCAAGTCTCTGTAACCGCGCAAGCAATTGCGGGCGCGAACAAGTAGGGCTGTCTCAGCACTTCGGTGACAAGCGTCAACGCCACCTTGCTGGTGTTGGCAGTGGCAGCTCTATAGCCAAGAACGTTCTCAGTCATGAGGTGCTGCGCGTGAATCCGTCGGCGGTGCTGGACGTACTCCATTAAGTTCGTCGGACTGAGGTTGTAGACCACTGCTGCTGGAGCGTATTGAAGTGTCCCGCCAGCATCAATCACGCTCGCTTCAAGGAGAACTTCATCGCACCCGGCGATGGGCTCGAAGTTGGCTAGGTCTCGTCGGACCGCCACGATCTCTCCAAGTTTGGTCGACTCACCGAGCGCATTGCTGTGATTGTGCAGTGTCCACAGATATCGATGCATCAGAGGGACAAATCCCTTGCGGTATCGAGGCACCACACGTGGTCCCGTCATTGACACCTTCTCATCAAGAAGCATTGGAATGACGAGTTGCTCAACGCAATTCTGAGCGGGAGTGACGTCGGCGCTCGCGACTATGCAGATGGAGGAGGACGCCTCCTTCAGGAAATGCGCAACGGAGAACACCTTCCCGAGTTTTTCCTCCTCAGTGATCAATCTGACTCTGTCTTCGGTAGCGGCCACCCGACGGATCGCGTCATCGGTGCCGTCAGTCGAGGCTGAGGAAATCACGATGACCTCAGCGATCCTCGTTGCGCTGGTGGACTGGTTGAGAAAAGCATGCAAACTCGAAGTGATTGTCAGCTCTTCGTTGTAGGCAAGCACTCCGACGCTGACTGGTGTTTGAGAGGCGACAAGAAGTGGAACTTCGACGTCGTCAAGATGATCGGGTATTGACGTCACCATGAAGGCGAGGAGAAAAACCAACACTCCAGCGACTGGTAAGAGCGAAACCACTGAAGAAGAGTGCGCCCAGATTCCGAGAAACAACTCAACCAGCACTGCTGTCCCTGATGCAACGACAAAGGGATAACCAGATCCACCGTTTGCAACGCGTACCCATGAGCCGAAGGTCATGAGTGACCAACCGAGTCCAATCAGACACAGCGGAACCAAGACCTCAAAGAGACCATTGAGTGGGTTCCCGACGATTCTCGGGAGTATTAGCGGGCCGAGCCAAATTCCTGTTCCTGCCAGCGCAGCAGAAACCAGAAGTGATGCTTCAAACCCTCGAGTCTTTCCGAGACTCTTTTCAGCACCCACTGGTGGCAGTGCCCAGGCCGCGATACCAAGTCCACCAACAAGGACAACGCAGATGCCAATAAAGGCAGCACAAGAAAAGACGCCAGCAGACTCAGCGCTGAGGACGTGGCGAGCCTGGAACATCGTAAGGATGATCGGCGCACACACCGAGGCTCCAGGTGGCCGAAGGTGAATTGGTCGAGGAGACCACAGGTCAATATCAGGTGCTGGCGCAGGTGACAGCGAATTTAACCAAAGCGCGATGACGGTCATGATGACTGTCCCGACAAGTGAAACCAGAAGTGGAATTGAAAGTGATGTTGCGATTCCCGCGTTCGATGGCGCCAATTCCAGGAACAACAGGGCACTCGCACCTTGCACGGTGAGGATTGCCAACACAATTCCGAAGCGACGACTCACCAAGAGCACGGCAATTGGAATGGCTTCGAGGAGGATTGCGTTCGCCAGAACGACGCCGAGCAGGACGTTCATTGATCCGACATTCAAGAATGCCGCCAGAACCGGCGTCATGAGCAAGGAAATCAGGACTCGGACTCTGAGTGCACGTACCTGGCGAGCTACTGGCTCGAGGGAATTTGCTTGGGTGACACCGTCGATCGTCACTCGGGCAACCCAAAGTGAAGAAGCAAGGGCAAGAATGCTGAGGCTGAATAGTGGTCCGGTTACGGAGAACTCCGTGGGCCCATGGACACGAACGACCAAGAGGCAGTACGCAAGGATTCCAATGCCACTGACTGCAAGGCTGGAAAGTAGACGGCTCGTTCGAGGGACTGCCGGCGCAGGAGATTGATTCACGAGCCCCTGGATTGACTTCATTTAGAGGCTCTCCGGCTCGATGATGAATACGGTTTTCGTCTAGAGGTCATGACGTTAACAGTCAGACTTGCAAAAAGCGCTGTCAGTTCTGTAACGGAAAGATGAATTCTTCGTCTTCGGAAAATCCTCAGGATTCTGTTGACAAGATGCCTAACTTGAATCGTAGGATGACCTCATGGAACGTCGATTTAGAACTTCTGTCGCAATCGGTTTGACCGCTCTCACTTCTCTTTCATTTCTGCCGATGGCTGAAGCGCAGGCGACAACGAAGCCCATTAAAGGGATCGCCATCGTGCTTGATGGACAAGCGTCGTACTCCGATGCAACGGCATTGACACAAGCTCGGAGCATTTTTAATTACCTGGGAAAGCTCAATGCAACTGGAGTGCAACTCGATTTCCCAATCACGACGCCGAATGTGACGAGCAACACGCTCTCCCCAAGTGCTCAAGCCCCAAGTCCATCTCGACTGGCCTCGATTATTTCGCTAGCTCGATCGGTAGGGCTGAATGTTCAGGTTCGACCACTGCTCGATGAGTCGACACTTGCTCCGACCTACTTTCGCGGGGACCTTGCACCGAGCAATGTCGGTCTGTGGTTTACGAATTACTTTTCAGTTTTGCGCCCATATCTCGTCGCCTCAAAGTCTTCTGGAGCACAGGAATTCTCGATTGGTTCGGAGTTGACGAGTCTCTACGAAAACCCATACCCCAATGCGACAGTGGCTCGAAACAAGACCCAATGGGCAAAGTTGGTGACCTCGGTGAAGAAGGTGTACTCGGGCACTTTGATCGTTGCGCACAACTTCAATGGGCTTACTCCAGTTGCCTCAACCAAGTTCGGTTTCGATGCGTATGGGCCGGTAACCACGCTTGACTCGAGCGCCTCGGTAAGCAGTCTTACTTCTGCGATCACGAACAACTGGACCCAAGGATCGTCCAATGCGAAGTACTACACATCCATCCAATCGCCGTTTTCGGCCGACTACGTAGAAGAAGTTGGCATCGCAGGTGTTTCAGGAATGTACGCGACACCGTGGCAGACGACCTTCTCGAATCCGACGATCAATCGCTCAATTCAGTCGAATTGGTTCACAGCGAACTGCAATGCATTTTTTAATTTGAAGATGGCGGGCATCTATTTCTGGATGGTTTCGTTCCCAGGATTTTCACCGACTCGAGACAATTCAAATGATGCGCCAAATTGGTACAACACGAGTGCTGAATCCGCGATCAAAAGTTGTTTTGCTCGCAGTAAGTAGTAGAAATTCATCGGTGCAGCCGAGTTGATTTCCTAAGTCAACGTTTAGGGATCTGGTCGAAGGGTCCTATCGAGTTGTACTGGTGAGTTTCGACTGCGAAGTCGCTCAACGAGCAGTGCTAAGCCAACTCGCACGCCATCTTTGAACGCTTTGAGATTTGATGTCCCGTGACGGCGAAGTTCCTCGTGACTTGGGACTTCGACAACTTTCATTCCTCTGCGGGCGGATCGACAGAAGACCAGCGCTTCTATTTCAAAACCATGGCCAAGTTTGCGAGGTCGGTGACGGAGTCCATCATGGGATTCGAGCGGATGATCTGCGTCTTCGAGCAGGGACGCGAGGTTGAGCACAGGCAGCACATCAGTCCACAAGGCAAAGTAGCCATAGGCAAAGTCAGTCCACTGGACTCCGTAGAGAACGTTCGCAATTTTTGTGAGGACCGTGTTGCCCAGCTTGCGAATCGGAGTGAAGTCCATCGATCCTCCGCCAGGAAGCCCACGGGATCCTTTGGCAACGTCAGCTCCTTCGCAGAGCACCTCGACCATTGACTGGAGTTCTGCTGGATTCATTGAACCGTCGGCATCAAGAAGGACGACGATGTCAGAAGAACTCACGATCATTCCGGCAACCATTGCCGCACCCTTGCCAGGCGTGGTCTGAGGAATGAGTTTGATATCGGGTCGGTGCGCTTCAGCAACAGCCACGGTATCGTCCGAGGAACCGCCATCTACAAGAATGACTTCGGTGACGAAGTCAGGAAGTCCATCTAACACGTGACCGATGTTCTTGCTCTCATTGAGGGCTGGAATCACCACGCTGATCGATCGCATACTCGGTTCACAGTAGTTGAACCCGATGAAGGCGCTCTCGGTAAGCGGGAGTTTTATTGCAGTGGCCCCTTTTGGTTCGAGAAGGGTGAGGAGACCTTGATCAGAAAACCCGTTATTGACTGGTGTAGCCTGCCCTAGACGGAGCAGTGCTCAGAAGGAACGGAATGGACGCGAACCTCGAAGCGCTGCAAACGGCGTCTCAGGATCGACGCCGATTTGTCTGGTTAAGACTGATTGCGGTCCTCTCGCTCAGCGTGCTGCTCATCGCACTATCGATGTGGCTTGCTACTCGAGGTCAATCGAACCTTCAGTTTCCAGTTTTCTGGACGGGGGTCCTTCTCGGTTTTGCTGGTTTGTCGTATCAAGTCATCAAAGTCGCGAAGACACCGCGGGACTACCAAGAAATCTTGGTGGTGCTGGGGATTTGGGGAATGGTTCCGCGGCTGTTGCGCGGTGGACTCTCGCCACTGTTCTTCGACGAGTTCGATCACCTTCGCCTTGCCCAAGACTTGACCGCGACTGGTCATGCGGTAGCTCTCGATCACCTCTTTCAAATTGGCGCAAGTTTCCCCGGGCTCGAACTCCTTACGTCGACTACAGCGTTTGTCAGCTCATTGAGCTTGTGGAATGTCGGCATCATCGTCGTGGTGCTTGCACATGTACTTGGAATCTTGGGATTGTTCACCCTCGTTGGTGAGCATCGAAGGAGTGCACGCCAAGGGGCATTCGCCGCACTCTTCTATGCGTGCAACCCGTCATGGCTGTACTTCCACGCCCAGTTCTCCTATGAGACCCTTGCGATGCCGCTGTTGATCTGGTTACTGGTGTTTGCCGATCGTTGGCAGCGTGATGGTGCCTCACGATCCACAGTTGGCTCATTCCTCGTCGTGGCCGCAGCCCTTCCAATCGTTCACCATGCCACTTCTGCAATTACTCTCGCGATCTTGCTCATTTGGGTCTTCGCGTCGATAAGCCTTGACGTGTTTGGTTCGAACCACCATCTCAGTAAGGCGACAAAGCGGCTTGTGTTGGCAAGTTCAATCGCAGCTGTACTAGTTATTGCCCGTCTTGTACTCATTGGTCCAACCCTGTGGCATTACTGGTCGCCGGTGCTCAATGTGAGTTCAATTTGGCACAGTCTCTTGAAGTTGATCGACGGTAGCGGTGGGGGGCGAACCCTCTTTGGTGGTGCACACCTACCTTGGTGGGAAATCACCGCTGGCTTTCTGCTCGTTCCGTTACTCCTGTTCATCCTCGGACGAGCGCTTCTTCAGATCCGGAAGAGCCCTACGCCAACCGATGGTCTCGAGGTCACCTTCTGGGTACTCGCTGTGGCGTTTTTTCTCACGCTTCCACTCGATCTTGTGAGCAGTTTGAGCGAGGCAGTCCATAGGTCCTGGGGATTCGCTTTTCTCGGGCTGGCAGCTGTTGCAGGTGGGGTCGTTGTGCCTTTCCTTGAGCGCGAAGGACGGTGGAGGCTCTTCACGACCGGCATTGTTTTTTCTGTGATTGCCATTGCAGGGACAAGTGTTGGTATTTCAACGAACTATCAATTTCCTGGTCCCGTTGAAGCAGGAGTTGACGGACGCTCGATCGGGAGCGAGACCGCCATGGTCGCTAATTGGTTCGCCTTGCACAGCGGATCTTCTGACCACGTATTCGTCGACCGCTTCATCAGTCGCCAAATCGCTGTTTCGACTCGAGCGGATGTCATGATGCCTTGGCAACTCTGGCAGGTTGCGTATGCGCCATCGCTTGATTCAGTCACCCTCGAGTGGCTTCGCCGGTTTCAAGTGACCTATATGGTCTTTGATCGACGGATGACGACAATCATTCCTCAGACAGGGTTTTGGTACTCTCCGTCTGAGCCAGCAGCGTATTTGAACTCGCTCGTTCCCACTTCGAATCTCGATCGATTCACCTGTTATGACTGGACTCAAGTCGTGGCGACCACCCAGAACTATGAGATCGTCGGAGTCGATCAACGCCAGCTAGTTCAAGACGAGATTGCTCACACGATTGGCATCCGACCAGAGTGTCTTTCCGGAATTCCGGGGGCTTGATGATGGCTACAAGAGGTTGGGAGCGAATTCTTGTTGGTTTGAGTGTGCTTGTCGTGGTGACCTATCTCGTTCAAGCCCTAGGAGGACATCTCAACACGGCGACATCAATCGTCGCGGTCATCTGCTCGCTTGGCGTCACCGCTTGGATGCTTCGCGGCCAGACCATCTGGACCTGGAGCTTTAGAGGCCTCGTGATCGGACTAGCGGTGCTTGGCGTCGCAGGTGCAAGCCACCTTCTGCTCCCGATTGCCCCGAAATCCTCATCGGTCCTCATCAGCAATGTTGTCGTCAAACTACAAGGCCGCAACCTCTTGGTGCGGGGGATGGTTGAACGGATTGGGGTCCATGGTCCGATTCCAATTGTTATCGGTGGAGGTGGAGTGATGGTGAGGACTGTGGTGTTGAACTCCGCACCCTCCTTCAGTGCCACGCTTCCAGTCAATCTCGATGACCCCTGCACGGCGAACGTCCGGATTCAGGCGCGTTCTCAGACGGTGCTCGGTCCCTTTGTTTGTTCGGACCGGAGCCAGTAGGTGAAAGAACAACCTTCGGAAGTCCGGCACGTCAACGGAGAGCCTTCAAACAACGACGAAGGCATGAAGACTTCGGTACTTTGATGGCAGTGAGGAGTTTGCTGGCGTTCGCTAGAGCGGTGGCTACTTCGAACGCATCTTCTGAATCAAGTCCATCAGAATTGGCGGGACGAACCGCTTCGCCGTCCAGACAATTCGAGACTTCACGTTCATCATCGGGACCTTCTCGCCAGGTCGCTTGAAGAAGACGGTCGTATGGGTGGACTTGACTTCACCTGGCGGCCGACCATTGGTGTAGTAGTACATCGCAATTGATCGCCGACTCCGGTCCTCGGGGCAAGTCAGTGGGTCAGGGTGACCGTGGAGCGAGTGGTCGTTCGTGAGGAAGATGACGCACCTTCCAAGAACTGGGAGAACGCGATCGGCACACTCAGTCATCTCTTCATTCCAGAGTTGCAGGTGGCCTCCGTACTCTTCCTTCCAGTCGTCGTTGAGGTAGACGAGAACATTGAGGCGGCGGTCGACCTTCAAGAGGTCGTGCTTGTCAAAGTCCGTATGGATCTTGAGAAAGCCCCCCCTCCGGATCTGGTGGAGGCCGCCCCCCTGAAGATAGGGGTCAGGGATGATGCCTGTGATCCCGGTTACTGATTCCAAGAATTTGATGAATCGTTGACCGTTGAGTTCGTGGATGACCTGCCGAGTGATTGGTCCCATTTTCGACTCGTCTTCAAGCGCAAGCTTGATCTCAGAATTGCTGTCGTACTGGTACCAGTCGTTCTCTGGAAACTCATTGGCAACGGCACGAAGGACGTCGAGATCAAAGAGGCCATCGAAGACCACATGCCGAAAGGGTTGCGAGGCTTGATACTCAGCGCTCAGCTGGGGCGCTCGTTCGAGCAGAGTCGATTCGGAGAACACGTCGCCGATTGGCATAGTCGAAAAGTATCACAGCGACATTCAATTCGATGTCCGCGTGAGTGCCAAGATGAACTTGTTCAACGGGAGGGTAGTGAGGTGAATCAGGGTGAAGTCAACGAACCTCAGGACCTCAGACTGAACGCCTCGTCTCTCCTGCATTCAGGGACAATTCTCGTCATCGGAGCTGGGCTTGGCGGGATCGTTAACGCTATCTTCAATCTTCTCCTCATTCGAGTGAGTTCAACGAGCACCTACTCCTCAGCTGGTCCACTTCTCGCGCTCGGAACGGTTGCGGCTTCGGCCAGCGTTGGAATTGAGTACGTCGCCATATCAATGATTACGAAGACAAATTCCTTTACACCAGTGGTGCGTCAACTCTTGCGATTGGCAATTCCGGCCACTCTTGCTCTTGCACTCACGCCTCTTGCCTCGAGTTTCCTCAAGGTCTCCAACCTTGAGGCCTTCCTAGGAATTCTCCTCGCGTCGCTGACGTTGGTTGCAGCATTACCAACCGCCATGCTCGTCGCAAGAGGAATGTTGTTGGCATCGGTCTCCATTGCACTGGCAGAAGCTGTAGTTCGGTGTCTTGCCCTCCTGCTCGCCCACCGGGTCGAACCCGTGAGACTCGCCTTGTGGGCATCGGTCATTGTCACCGCAGTTGGAGCGGGGATCATGGCTGTGTATGCGGTAATTCGTGATCGAAAGAATGCAGCTCCGCAATCAGTATTGGAGCATTCTGGTGAAGGGCAGTTGTGGAAGAGCGTGCTTGCTCTCGGTCTCTATATTCCCATCACCCTTCCAACATGGATGGCTCGACACTGGTTGCCGAACGATGTTGCCGGGGTGGTCTCGTTTGCAGCATTTCTGGGAAGTGGCGTGATGATGTTTGCCGGACCAGTGACGAGTGCGCTCATGCCCCGGCTTCACGCGGTTGCGGAACGTTCGAGTATTCGACGAGGTGCAGTGCTCACCTTGGGCTTTGCGCTCATTGCGTCTCTTGGCGTGGTGCTCGTTGGCCCTTTGTTATTGCCGTCACTCGTCACGTCGCCTCTGCCCGACCTGACACGGTTTCTCATACCGGCTTGCCTCGGTGGCACGGGTTGGGCCGTTGCGGCCTACTTCACTTGGGTGAAATCGGCGAATGGAGCACCTTCAGGCATCTTCATCGGTGCAGCCGTTATTGGAATCGTGCTCGAGTGGATCCTTGGAGCAACGCTCAATTCCGCTGCCGCCATTACCTGGAGTCCGCTGCTTGCACTCGCAGTCTTTGCATTGGCGTTTATTATGACGCCGAAATCCAACTGAAATCTGCGCCTCGACAATTGCGCAAAAGGTGCCCGCCGTTAGGTGGCACCAGCGATAGTCCACTCAGAAATTGAACCACTTTTACCCATGAATGTCAGTTGCTCAAACTGCTTACAAAATCTGTCATTCCTAGATCCAGCGTCGGATTGACGCCCCTTGCCTCAGCCCGTTGGGCGAAGTGTGCAGCAAACAACACGCCACTTGCAGCCAATAAGACGAGCACGAATGCATAGACATGCAGAGCGTGCGCTGGGACATAGGCACTGTGCTGAAGTTGCGCGGGAAATCCATTGCTGATCCCGTAGCTGTACCGCCAAAAATTTAGGCACACCATGTAGGCATCTCCGAGCGCAGCAACAGCCGCCAATGCGAAGAGACCCAGACGTTCCCTCTGATCTCGGCCAGAAAATAACACCATCAAGAGGCCAACGAGCGGCGTAATGCTGTAACGACCTTGCCACCATTGAGGGTAGACATCCCAAGAAAGCGCCTCAAAGAGGGCCGATGAAATGAAGACGACTCCAAGACTGCCAACGAGGAACGCACGATGCTTGGCGGTCGGCGCAATCGTCGGAAGGAAGTACATCAAGACCATGCCCCCGGCGATGACCACCAGTTCAGAAGGCACGACGTCCGTCCAGCCGAGGACACCCCAAATTTGAATCACCTTTCCCGAAAGGTCTTCGAGTGACAGAACGACATGGTGATAGAAGACCGATGGACTCGGAATGAGAGGAGTTGAGCTAATTGACTTAGGAAGCACTGGAAATGCCACTTGCCAAAACACACTGAGGATGAATCCGGGAAGGATTGAGATGGCGAGACGAACAAGATTTCGCTTGTTCTTCCACAACTGAAACCACAACACCACTCCCGCGGTCACGAGGACCATCCAAATGCCGCTCGATGGTCTGGCGGTTGAAAAGAGCAACGCCGCGATTCCAATGGTCAACATTTGGCGAGGACCAACCTCGTTATGAAGAATCGTTCTTCTTTGTGCGAGCAAGGTCGCAATGAAGAACACCGAGCAAGCGATCTCCCAACCATTGGGGTTGCCTCCTGCCATGAGAAATGGAGCAGCAGGAGGAAACAGGAGGAAGATCGCCCAAATCGCAGAGCGTTCTTCAGCTCGGTGGAGTCGCCGCGCAGCAAGAAAGAGCAACGCGAGGCAAGCGAGAAGTCCGAACGCTCGTCCAGCATCTCCGGTTACCGATGGTCGTAGCGGGTGAGCAATTACCTCGCCCAAACCAACGATCCAGTAAAACGGCACCGGATAGTTGGTCAACCGCTGGGTGTTTGCGGAGATGTCATAGGACTCTCGAGCAGAGGTGCAATTGACATCCTGGAGGGGCTTGAACGCGTAGCAAGGTGCGTACGGGTCCGTCACTCCCTGAGCTGCCTCGACTCTGCTCGTGTCAGGAAGACCGTGATGAACGTCATACCACGCAGTTGAAAGATGCACCGGAGAGTCGGGAGCACTGAAGGTAGGAGAACTGACAAACATTGCAATACCAACGACGGAGCAAAGTAAAGGAGCAACCCACCAGATTCGAACAAGTGCGAGCGATCGCAGAGATAAGTTCTTCACCTGCTTCTGAACCACGAAGGTCACGCTACTCGTTCTCCTTCTTGTTGGCACTGGAAGAATGGAGTGCCTGATTTGTCAGAGAACCTCCCTGATTTCTCGAAGGTCAAAGGATTCAAGAACTGCTGTGCATCGAGCAATAACGAGAAATTCGAAGCAGAGAACCTCAAACGAAGCAGCCAACGAGTGACGGACAACCGAGCAGTAGTGGCAAGTCGATGAAGGGGGTGCGTGCAACCTTGAGGGCGACGTCAGCCGCTACCTGCAGATTGCAAAGATCTCGGCCGAGATTTCAGGGTTTTGCGCTCCAACGGTGAACAGAGCCTCTAATTGGTCGTCGTTGAAGACTTGCTCAGTTTGCGCATTGGAGAGCACTTTGATGAACATCCCGCCAAACCGCTCGACAACAAGACCTGCCGATTCAAGCTCTGTTTGAAATGAAGTCGGCGTGTAAACACGTTGGTGACCGATTGAGAGATCTGCCGCGTTGAGTTCGGTGTTGTGATCGAGAAGTCCCATGCTCACACCAACTTGGCGGTGGAGAGAGTCGCCATTTGGAACATCAACGACGATCACTCCACCGTCGGCGACGAGTTCTCTTGCCTTGCTCAGCACTGCTTTTGGATCGTCTACGTGTTCAAGAATGTGTGCGAGAACTACCGTGTCAAATTTCTTGTCACCGAGGTCGAGGTCTTCAAAGTACGAGTGAACCGTCGTCAACCGCTGACTTTTGATCTTTCGTTCAACGGCATCGAGCGCATCCCTACTTCCATCGACCACGGTGACCTCAGCGAAGTGGTCGTGGAGGAACGGCGTTCCCGATCCTTCGGCACTCCCAAGTTCTATGCAGGATGATCCAACAAAGAACTGTGCCAAGTATTCATATCGACGAGAAATGAGCCAATCATTAAATGGGGTGTAATTCTTGATGTAGCCATCAAGGTCTTTCTCAGGTGTCATCGCCCCTCCCTCTCTCTTTGATCGCCGTAGTGCTTCGGTATGGTCCTGCACGATTTGCGGAATCTGGAACGTTGTAGAGCAAACACCTAGTGACGAGATCGGTCCCGTGAACGAAACTGCTTTTCTCGGTCATTGTCCATAAGGACGGCCGTAAGGAGGAGCTGAAAACTCAAGATGAGCGGGAGCACCCCAAGCATGACGGTGCCAGTCGATGGAGTTGCGCCGTTCACGATGCGTTCAATGATGAGGTAGAGGCTTACTCCAGTGCCGATGGCGAGAAGTGCCAATCCACCAAGGAGGAAGAGGGCGATCGGGTGAAAGTCATACAGGATGTACTTGTTCCAAATTCGAGCCCAAAAGCCTGTCCATGCAACCTTCAAGACTCTGAGCACCGTAGGGAGGAGTTTGATCGAGGACGTTTCTTCGCCATAGATGGCTGGAACTGAATGGTCTTCGATATGGGCATCAGCGATGGAGAGCGCGACAAGCATGCTGATCTCGTAGTCATATCGATCCTTGACGAGATCGAAATCAATTCGCTCCATGATGCTCCGACGAAGGAATCCGTAGCCCATGGTGATGTCAGAGACCGAGTAGTACCCTGTCGCGAATTTTGTCAACAACGAGATGAAGATGTTTCCGTAACGACGGTGACTCGGCATTGACTTGAGCGCTTCACGTTGGAGGAAGCGATTCCCCTTCACGTAGTCGCAGTCTGATTCGATGAGTTGATCGATCATTGGTTCCATGCAAGTCGGGTCACACTGGGCATCTCCTGAAGCAATGCCGATGATGTCAGCATCAGTTGACTCCATCGCGTACCGAAACCCGAGCTTCAGCGAGGAACCTACGCCACCATTTGGCTCATTGGTCAGGACAATCACCCGAGGATTCTGAGCAGCAACTTCTTCAAGCACAGCCCCGGTTCCATCAAGACTGGCGTCGTTGACGACGATGATGTAGTCGAGCGACGTTGGGAGAGCGGCAATTGTTCCGCGGATCAACTTCTCCTCGTTATAGGCAGGAATCACCAGTGCCACGCGCGTTCCGTGGTGCATTAGGGGTGTCCTCGAAAGGTGAAGTTGCGAAGACTGAAGGCGCCCACGCCGACCTACCTCGTGACCATTGGCTGAAGGTCACTAGTGGATAGACAAGCGGCTTCAACTCGGTCAGCGATGACATGTGGAGGAATCAAGCCATTGATCTCTGCTTCGAGGTCAACGCGGCCCTCCACCAGATTGACAAAGTGGTCCAACTGTCGAGCAAGCGGCTCATTCGTGTGCCGAACGAAGGGGATTTCGATGATTGTTTCAGCTCGGTAGGTGAGTGCCTTTGCATCTTGTGGCTGTTCCTGACGCACATTTCGGTAAACCGTCAGGTCTGCCCGCAGCAAATCCACTTCGGCAAGTGTTGTCGGGGTAAAGACTTCAACCGAGCGCAATTTGCGTTGTCCGGCTCGGCTCGCCGAAAGGGTCGCCATTCCGGCGTCGCCAAATTGAAGCGTGCAATCCGCGATTTCAGCGGCCGCTCCAGGGCTAGGTGACCACGATGCTGCGGTGACCTTTGTGACTTCCTTTCCACCCATGAGGCGGAGGACGAGGTCAATATCATGGATCAAGAGGTCATAGACAACGCTATTCGTGATCCTCTCGGCCTTTGGGGAGTGGCGCATTGTGACGATATGCATTGGTTCGTCGACGAGAACTTGGACGGTCGTATCCAAAACCGCGTTGAAGCGCTCCACAAATCCACAGGTGATTGGCACGTGTTTGGCTTTTGCCATATCGCAAACAACCTGCATTTCTGCGAGGTTTGACGCGATTGGCTTCTCGATCAGGAGTGGAATCCCGCGATCGAGGAGCTGAAGTGCAATGGCCAAGTGGCTCTCAGTTGAGGTAGCGATGATTGCCATGTCGCATTCCGCTGCGGCTGCAACGTCTGGAGTCGCTTCAAAGCCATATCGCTCAGCAAGTTGGTGTGCTCGACTCGTGTCGAGGTCAACAATCACTCCTGGACGAACTCGAAGGGATTCCGAAACCACGCGGGCGTGGTTCGTTCCCATCGCCCCTGCTCCAATCACCGCTACGGTCGGTCTGGTCATGGTGCATCCTCATCTTGAGTGACGGTGAGTTGGGAAACGTCTAGCGCTCGCAAACCTAGATCGCGTGCAAACGCCAATTCGTAACTGGAGTCACCTACATACACGGTCTGTTCGAGTTGAGATGCCGGTGCA
>CAIQUD010000131.1 GCA_903874965.1 uncultured Actinomycetes bacterium
CCAGCAAGGAGAATGATTGTTGGAGGCCGTGACGCATACGTGATCTTGAGCGGTTCTCCGCCCAACACCTGGACCAACTCTTCGTGCACCGCCTTCACGACCTGCTGGCCGGGGGTCAGGCTCTTGTTGAGCGCTTCAATCGAACAGCGGGCAGCCACGTTGTCGCAGAACGCCCTCGCGACGCCAAGTTCAACGTCTGCCTCGAGCAATGCAGAACGAATCTCGGCCAAAGATTCGGCAAGATCGGCAGCGCTGAGACGTCCACGACTCTTGAGGCGGCTACCTATCCGCTCAAGTCGGTCCGAGAGTGCGTCAAACATTGAGGGTCAACCTACCGGCTCGCTGCCGAGCAGCGCATCAACGAAGGCCTGAGGCTCGAAGACCAGCAAGTCATTCAGTCCTTCACCAACACCAATGAATCGGACCGGGATGCCAAGTTCGGCTTCGATGGCAACGACCACGCCGCCCTTTGCTGAACCATCAAGTTTCGTAAGGACCACTCCGGTGACGGCAACAGCTTCAGTGAATGCTCTTGCTTGTTGGAGGGCATTTTGACCAGTAGTTGCATCAATGACGAGTAGGACTTCGGTGACGTTTCCAGGTGCCTTGTCGGCGACACGTCGGATCTTCTTGAGTTCCTCAACAAGGTTGACCTTGTTGTGCAGACGCCCTGCGGTGTCCGCCAAGACGACGTCATACTTGCGTGCCTTCGCCCGCTGAATGGCGTCGTAGACAATGGCGCTTGGGTCTCCCCCAGCCGCGCCTCGAACCACATCGGTGTCGGCTCGCTCACCCCAGGTCTCAAGTTGTTCACCCGCAGCGGCTCGGAAGGTGTCACCCGCGGCCATCAGCACTTTGTGACCTTGCAAGGTGGCTCGATTCGCCAACTTTCCAATGGTGGTGGTCTTGCCAACACCATTCACTCCAACGACCAGCCACACGCTGACCGCTTCAGGATCTTGGGTAAAGGCGAGCTCGCGCTGTCGCGTTTCCTCCAAAGCTTCGAATTGTGCCAACAGGGCAACTCGAAGATGACGGAGGAGGTCTTCGCTCGTCGAAAGCGTTCCTGACGCCACTCCCTCCTGAAGGGTGGCAAGCAGCACCTTCGTGGTCGCGACGCCAACATCGGCACGGAGGAGCGTCGCTTCAAGTTCCTCCCACGTTTCGCTGTCGATGCCTCGAAGTCGACGGGCTGCACGGAAACTCGCGAACAGTCCCCTGCTCTTTGCCATTGACGCTTCGACGGTAGGGACCAAATCCGCCGCCGTTGTTTCGGGCATCTGGTCACGTAAAGGCGTTGCCACCTCTCTTGGAACTTCAGGTGAAGGTTCGAGTGGCTCGCGAGCTACCGGAACTCGCTCATCTTTCGATTCCAACAGGTCATCACGGGTCCCGTGTTCCTGCTCGATTGACGAAGTTGGCTCCGACGCCGAGCCATCTTGAGAGGCCGCTCCACGGCGTCGGATCGTGACGGCAGCTGCTGCCGCCAGCAGCAACACGACAACCGCAGTGAGAAGAATTGGGGTGATTGAGGCAAGGGTCATTGGGAAACCACCCTAGCCCTGTGGACCTCTCTAGACGCCTTCTGCTTCTTTCTGACGGGCCACGCGTTGGCTCACCACTTGGCTTGAACCACCAGGCTTCATGGTGACGCCGTAAAGGGCGTCACCGGTCTCCATTGTGCGCTTCTGGTGGCTCACCACGATCAACTGTGCCTCGTCTCTGAACTCTTCAATGAGTCCAAGAAAACGATGAAGGTTGACATCGTCGAGTGCAGCTTCGACTTCGTCCATCAAATAGAAGGGCGAAGGTCGTGAACGGAAGATGGCAAAACTAAAGGCAAGAGCTGCCATTGACCGCTCTCCACCTGACAGGAGGGAAACTCGTCGAACATTTCGACCCATTGGTCGAACTTCAATCTCAACACCGGTATTGAGAAGGTCCTCTGGGTCGGTCAAGACAAGTCGACCCGTCCCGCCCGGAAAGAGCATCGCGACGAGCGTCGAAAAGTGTTCGTTGACGTCTGCAACCGCTGAAGCAAAGGTGGTCACAATCACTTCATCGAGGTTGGCAATGACCTGTTGGAGATCGCGTCGAGCGGTTCGAACATCAGTCACCTGTTCATCAAGGTCACGGTGCCGCTCTTCCAAGGCTGAGAGTTCTTCGAGCGCAAGTGGATTAATTGGTCCGAGACCTTGAAGACGAGCCGTCAAATTGGCAGAGTGGATTGACGCGCTGACGCCCTCCGGCAACTCAGGGCAGGTGGCGCCAAGCACGGTCGTCGCTGTCGCCCCAAGCTCACCCTCAACATGCGTGACGAGCGCAGTCATCTTGAGCCCGAGCTCGGCCAACTCAACCTCACCCGCTCGCTGACGATTAGAAAGTGCTTGGGTTGCTTGCTCAAGGACGGTCCGACGCTGACGGAGTTCCTCCAATCGGACGCCTCCAGCCCTGACCGCCTGCATCTGCGATTGGTAGGCGCCTTCAACTGATTGGGTAGCGCTCGCAAGCCGCTCTTGCTCAAGTTCGACAAGATTGCTTAGCCCGAGCAATGCCTGGGCCGCGGACTCAAGCCTTCGACGTCGTGCGGCGGCTTCGGCTCGTTCTGCAGCATGTCCTTCAAGTCGGCGCTCAATCTCAACCCGTCGCTGATCAAGCACACGCCCGCGCTCCAAGAACTCCGCCTCAGCAATGGCCAAATTGCGACGAAGGAGGTCAACCTCTCGCCGCTGACCATCAACGGTGTGCCGGGCAGCCTCAACGAGAGACATTGCATGTGCGGCAACCTGGACGGCTTCATCAAGCAAGGGAAGTCGTTCGACAATTCGCGCAAGTTCCTCGGTCGCAACATGGAGAGCAGCCTGAGCAGCTTCGAGTTCTGTCCTCGCGGTGGTGACCGCCACTTGAACGGCCGTTCGCTCCGCGAG
>CAIQUD010000132.1 GCA_903874965.1 uncultured Actinomycetes bacterium
CCACGTCGCTTGGTTTTGAATGGAACTTGATCACGACCGTTGGTGGCAACACGACGACGGCAACCTTCTACGACAATGTGGTGGTTCCGGCCGAGAATCTTGTTGGTCTTGAAAATGAGGGCTGGAGAATGATCACCACCCAGCTCAACCACGAACGAGTGGGGCTCGCCGCATGGTCCGGACTTGGCCACCACCTCTTTAGTCAGGTCATGGACTTTGCCAAGACGACCAAGACCGACAGCGGAACGTATTTGATTGATGAACGATGGGTCCAAATGGATCTCGCTCGAGTCGATGCTGAACTCGAGGCGATGTGGTTACTCAACTGGAGAATGGCGGTCAACGTTGCCAATGATCAGGTGACGGCAGCAGAGTCGTCAGCCATGAAGGTGTACGGCACCGAGCGGATCATTGAGATCTACCGCCTGCTGCTTGGCATCATTGGCTCTGCGGGCTACCTGTCAGGCGGTTCTCCGGGATCACTCCTCGGTGGTCGCCTGGAAGAGGCCGGTCGGCAAGCGCAGATCAATACCTTTGGTGGCGGCGTCAATGAAGTCCAACGAGAAATCCTGGCGATGGCGGGACTTGGCATGAAGCGCGGAGCGCGCTGATGCCGACAGAGTTTCCCGACCATTCCGACGCGCTCGCCAAACTTGTTGGCGAGCCATCAGGTCCGGTTGAACTATCTCCCGAGGCAGTGAATTCAGCCATGATTCGCCATTGGGTCGAAGCAATGGGTGACCGAAATCCCGTCTACTTGGATCGTGAAGCAGCAAGAGCAGCTGGCTATCGAGATGTGATTGCACCGCAAACAATGCTGCAAGCGTGGATTATGAAGGGTCTTCGCCACACGCTCGATTTGGAGGCCGCCCGGGCCGCTGGAACGGTTGCATCCAATGATGCCAACTCGACGATGATGGCGCTGTTTGATGACGAGGGTCGGACATCCGTCGTTGCGACCAACTGCGACCAGTCCTACGTTCGGCCTCTGTATCTCGGTGATCGCCTGCTTGTCCGATCGTCAATCGAAGCGATTTCTGATCCGAAGCAGACAGGTCTTGGTCATGGCCGATTCGCAACCTCGCTCATGGAGTTCTTCGCCGTTTCAAATGAGGTCGCCGAACGAGGTGTGTCGGCAGAGGAGCTCGTTTCGCAGGCTGAACTCGTTGGCACCATGCGATTCAGAATTCTCAAGTTCCGCCCAGGAACTGGGGCCACCGCAGTAGTGGCAAAGCCCCCACGCCCTCGTCCGGCAATCACCGAGGACAATGCGTTCTACTTCGAAGGTCTCCGAGCCGGAGAACTGAGAATTCAGCACTGCACGGATTGCGGAACCCTTCGTCATCCTCCGCTTCCGGGGTGTGGAACCTGCACCAGTCTCAATTGGGACTATGTCGTTTCGGAAGGCAAAGGTGAGCTCTATTCCATGGTCGTCAACCACTACCCCCAAGTTCCAGCCTTTGACTACCCGCTACCTATTGGACTCATCGAACTCGATGAAGGCACACGCCTCGTTGCCAACCTCGAGGGTGATCCAGAGTCTTGGGCCATTGGCCAACGAGCAACCGCAGAGATCAGGGCGCTTGATGACGAGCTATCACTCCCGTTCTTCCACCACGACGACACGCAGGAGGACTAGTGGATTTCACGTTTAATGAGGCCCAGGAAGCTGTTGCTGAGGCTGCCGCATCGATTTTCAATGGACTGGTCACACCAGATCGAGTTGCCGAAGTTGAGGCAACCGAAGATCGATGCGATCAACAACTGTGGAGGCAATTGGCCGAGGCTGGCCTCCTCTCGCTCTCGCTGCCAGAGCAGTTGGGCGGCGAAGGCCTCGGACTGCTTGAGACCTGTTTGCTCCTTGAAGCTCAGGGGCGAGTGGTGGCACCAATTCCTCTGCACGCAACGCTGGTGCTCGGAGCGTGGCCCGTGGTCAAATTCGGAACTCCTGAGCAACAACTTCGGTACCTTGCTGGCGTTGGCGACGGATCCACTCGAGCCACAGCAGCGCTGACGGAGATTGCCTTATCAACGAC
The DNA here is from genome assembly GCA_903874965.1 of uncultured Actinomycetes bacterium. Lineage (GTDB taxonomy): Bacteria > Actinomycetota > Acidimicrobiia > Acidimicrobiales > RAAP-2 > CAIQEU01. Next base: position 2,037 of record CAIQUD010000132.1, read on the forward strand.
CGGTCGCCCAGGGGTTGTTGCGACAGACCATGAGTCTGGGTACAAGCTCACTGGAACAGCTGCTGCGGTTCCTCATGCCCACCTTGCGGGCTTCATGCTCATTCCGGCAGTGACCGCTGCAGGCGACACCATTGTTGCCATTGTTGAGCCGAACCTTGCAGGGGTCACCCTCGAGCGGGCAGTGACCACCAACCGTGAGGTGCACCCCAACGTCTTGTTGCACGACGTAGTGGTCGGTGACAGCGAAATCCTCGCCGGCCCCGATCGTGGGGCTGCAGTGGTTGCCGCAATGCTCGAAGCAGCGATGACTGGACTTGCGGTGATCTCCGTTGGAGCCGGCGAGGCTGCAATTGCCCAGACCGCTGCGTATCTCAATGAGCGTGAACAGTTCGGGCGACCCTTGTCGACGTTCCAAGGAACGATGCTTCGCCTTGCCGATGCGGCAATTGACCTCGAGGCGATCCGAGTAACGGCCTGGAACGCAGCGTGGTTGATTGACGAAGGATTCGACGCCGCAGAAGCGGTTCGAGTGGCGAAGTGGCAGGCATCTGAACGAGGACAACGTGTCGTGCATGCCACCCAGCACCTCCACGGAGGAATGGGCGCCGACATCAGCTATCCAATGCACCGCTACTTCCTCTGGTGCAAGCAGATTGAACTCATGCTCGGCGGTCCAAGTATTCAGCTGGCGGCACTTGGAGCGCTACTTGCCGCTCGTCCCGTTGGTGCAGGAGGACGCTGAGATGGCCATGACTTCTTCGACGCTTGAGGTCGGACTCGAATTGCCGGAGCTTTCCATTCCGATCACAAGAACGTTGATTGTCTCGACCGCGATCGCGAGCAGGGATTATCAAGATGTTCATCATGATCATGTGCTCGCCCAAGAGCGAGGAAGCAAGGACATCTTCATGAATATCTTGACGACCAATGGGCTGGTCGGCCGGTACGTCACCGATTGGTCCGGTCCGACTGGCCACCTTCAAGAGGTCAATATTCGTCTCGGAGCCCCGAATTACCCAGGCGACACCATGGTGCTGACCGGGCAAGTCGCTTCAGTGGAAGAAGGCGATGGAACCTCAGGACGTGCAACGGTGACCGTGGCAATTCGGGGTGCGAATGGTCTTGGTGACCATGTGACGGGAACAGTGCGCCTCACGGTGCCAATGGGAGCCAATTCATGACGAGCCACGCCTTCGCCGGAAAGGTAGCAATCGCTGGGATTGGTGCCACGGAGTTCTCGAAGAAATCTGGGCGGTCGGAACTGCGACTCGCCGTCGAAGCGGTGAAGGCTGCGCTCGATGATGCAGGGATTCACCCTTCCGAAGTGCAAGGGACGGTGACCTACGGCACCGACACCAACCCTGATGTTGATATTGCTCGGAGCCTCGGGTTTGATGACCTCACGTTCTTCTCGCGGATCTACTTCGGCGGGGGAGCAGCCTGCGGAACGATTCAACAGGCAGCACTTGCCGTCAACTCTGGTGTCGCCGATGTCGTCGTTTGCTACCGGGCGTTTAATGAACGGTCAGGAAACCGGTTTGGTGCTGGTGTGCAGGGTCGTGCACCAATTGCGAACGCCGAGAATGCTCATTTGGCTTCCTACATCCCAGTTGGTCTTCTGACGCCTGCACAGTGGGTTGCAATGGCTGCCGCGAGGTATCTCTACTCAACCGGCGCGACTTCTGAGGACTTCGGTCGAGTGGCTGTAGCCGATAGGAAGCATGCCGCGACCAATCCCAAGGCTTGGTTCTACCAACAGCCGATCACTTTGGAAGAACACCAAGCGTCAAGATGGATCGTGGAGCCACTGCACCTCCTCGACTGCTGTCAGGAGACTGATGGTGGTCAAGCAATCGTCGTGACGTCAGTTGAACGCGCACGGGACCTTCGTCAAGACGTAGTCATCGTTGATGCTGCCGTTCAAGGGTCGGCCAAGGGTCAAGACATGATGACGAGTTACTACCGCGATGACCTCTGTGGTCTCCCCGAAATGGGCGTGGTCGCTCGGCAACTTTGGGAGACGTCAGGTCTCAAGCCTTCAGATATTGATGCGGCAATTCTTTACGACCACTTCACCCCCTACGTCTTGTACCAGCTCGAGGAGCTTGGATTCTGCGGGAAGGGCGAGGCAAAGGACTTCGTCAAAGATGGTCGGATCGAACTTGGTGGAGAGCTCCCGATCAATACGCACGGTGGACAGCTTGGCGAGGCCTATCTGCATGGAATGAATGGCATCGCCGAAGGAGTTCGCCTCCTTCGTGGTCAGTCGTATAACCAAGTTGAAGGTGCGGAGAAGGTGCTCGTCACCGCCGGGACCGGAGTCCCGACATCAGGGCTCATCCTCGGCAAGGACGTCTAACTCGCCGGCTCTTTGGCAGCGTCAACGTGAACGCGTGCCCTGTCGAGCGCAGCGATGAAGATGCCGTCTCTGAGGGTGCTCGCCATAAAGCCTTCGCTAAAGCGATCGCCGAGACCGGCCATCGTGAGCCAGCGTGCACAGTCGGCAAGAGAAAACGTGGAGACGCTTTGCCTATGGTCGTCGTACGTTCCCCGTAGGGGCTGCCACTTCAGGTTTGGGAGCATGAGTCCAACTTCGGTGAGCGACCGAAATGTGGTTTCAAAGGCATCGTCATATTCAACCCAGGAGTTGTCGCTCACCATTGGGCTTTTGCTCTTTCGATGTTTCCACGTGAATGGGGTCGGATTCATGCGCCAAACCTCAATGGATTTCCACAACACTCCCCAGGCTGGGTCACTGAATGGGAGGAGCTGTGCGAGCACTTCTTCGTCGGTTGCCATGGTGGAAGTGTGCAGGAGGGTCGTCACAAGAGATCACGTTCGACCCAGAGGGCCTCTTTCCAGGAGACAGTGATGTCGAGAACACGGGAGACCTCCGTAACAAAGGCGACCGGGAGCGTTCGTGCAGTAGTCATGGATTCGTGACGTTCCTGAAATATTGGACCCGTACCGTAGGTGCATGGACAACCTGCGAAGTGCGCTACTCAATTCATTCCGGCGATCAACGTCTCCAAAATGGGTGGATGACAGCTGCAGCAATGTGCTGGCCATTCGACGTCGAGAAGCACTCCAACTCGGAGCTGCGGGTCGGCTCAGCTGAAGCGGGCTTCGTTGCTCACCATGGTGCATCGAAGTGTTGAGCGGAGGGACTCCTTCAAGAGCCAAACCCGCCTCAAGTCAGTTCCACGTAGATGGTGTCGAGCCTCGCGGCGACAACCATAAGGCATGGAGCCATCGGTTCACCGATGGCCTAAGCATGACGATCGTAGGTTTACTCACCGCTTAAAGGCGTTCTCCAACAACTCGATTGAGTTCGTCCTGGTCGCTGGTCCCGAAGGAGACGTATTCGTCAGACCTCGACGGGGCGAAGAACACTGGATCACTCGTGTTCCATGCTTCAGCTCGAAGCGATTGCTTCAACACCTTGGTGGTTGCCGTGATGGGCAGGGCACTGCAGATTCGAATGTAGGTCGGCGACCACTTCGTTCCGAGGTCAGCTTGAGCATTGAGAAATGCTCGGAACTCTGCACCATCAAACACAGCACCAGGGCGGAGTTCAAGTGCAGCCATGACGGCGTCGCCGATCACTCGATCCGGAACGGCAAAGACGGCACCAACGACGACGTCTGGATGACGAGTGAGAATTGCCTCGACCGGGGCTGAGGCAAAGTTCTCGCCATCGACTCGAAGCCAGTCAAAGTCTCGACCAGCGAAGTAGAAGAAGCCCGCCTCATCTCGGTAGGCGAGGTCACCCGTGTGGAACCGACCATCCCTCATTCGTGCAGCGTCGGCCTCTGGATTCTTGTAATAACCCTCAAACGAAGAATTCGGAGGAGAGACGAGTGCGCCAGTGGCTTCCTCTCCGTTGAGGAGTTTGCCGTCGGCATCAAAAATTGCCCTCGGGCACTCATTGCCGTTCTCATCAATGACCGAGGTTCCCTCCGGTGCAACGCCCAAGGCTCCGGCAGGTGTGTCCGGCGTACGTGTTACCGAAAGTCCACCTTCAGTTGAGCCGTAGCCATCAACAATTGGGCACCCAAATCGCTCAACGAAGCGAAGTCGATCGTCGGCACTTGCTTCATTGCCGAAGCCAAGCTTGAGGCGGTGTTGCTTGTCGAGCTCACTCGGCGGTGACGCAAGGATGAACGCCAAGGGCTTGCCGACGTAGTTAAAGAACGTGGCGCCACTTGCAATGACATCTGGAAGGAAGTTCGAGGCCGAGAAGCGACCTTGGGATGGCAGCGCAAGTGCACCTTTTACTCCTCGACAAGGCGAGTAACAGGCCATCAGCGCATTGGAGTGGAAGAGCGGCATCGAGCAGTAAAAGACGTCGTCTTGCCCGAGACCAAACATTTGCCCCATGATGCCGCCGATCATCGCGAGCCGCCCTTGGCTGCACTTGACGGCCTTTGGTGCTCCTGAGGTGCCGGAAGTGAAAATGAGTCCCGCAAGCGTCGAAGGACTCACTGAAGGATCCGCGGTGTCGAGCGCGGAGGTTCCGATGAAGGTTGCGAACGTCGCTTGACCCTCGGCACTATCGACGATGACGATGCGAGGATTCGTTTTTGAAGCTCGACCAATGGCTGGGCCGAGATCGAGACCATCAATCAGTGGGTAGAGCGCTTCATTCGTGAGGAGGAGCTGGCAATCGGTGTGGGAGAGGTCTCGAGCGAGATCTGCGCCGCGGTGGGTCGAATTTCCTCCCACAATTGCGGCGCCAACCAAAGCGGCAGCGTCGAGTGCGTAGACATACTCCTCACTGACATCGAGCAAGGTCGCAATATGAAAGGGGCCATCGATTCGATTCGCAACCATCCACGCCGCGCGCTGCGCCGCACGAGCAACGACTTCCCTGTGGGTCGCCACGCCACTTGGACCAATCAGGCCGACGCGATTGTCCTCCGCAAGGCTCAGTACTCGCTCTTGCATGGTCGGGAATTCCGACATACCCACCCCCTCGGTGTTCGGTCGAATCTACTCCGAAGGGCAACCGGGCAACCTCCCCAAGGTTGTTCAGTGAGGTAGCCAGCCAAGCCCAACCCCAATGCCTCCGGCGAAGGCAGCGGCGAGAAGGAGGAGAACAGGAGTTTTTCGAGCAACGAGTATCCAACCGGCAGCGATGCCAAGAATCAACCACTGCCAAACTTCAGTGATTCCCTGTGCAAACAGGACACTGCTGCCCAAGATCGCACCAATGGCCGCTGGTCCAGCTCCTCGCAAGAAACTCAAGGCCGTTGGGTTCGATCGAATGTGTGTGAACGCCCTTCCACCGATCAGGACGAAGAGAAACGAGGGTGCAAAGGCGACCGCTGATGCGAGAAGTGCACCACCAAGACCGTGTGCGCCGTAGCCAACAACCGCAATGGTCTGGACGACGGGGCCAGGTGTGAGCTGGCCCAGAGCCACCGCATCTAAGAATTGTGAAGAGGTGAGCCAGCCGTGATGCAGCGCATCGGCTCTCATGAGCGGGACAATCACGAACCCTCCGCCAAAGGAAAGCAGACCCACCTTCAGGCCAGTCACAACGAGGGCAGGGAGGCCAGCAACAACACCGAGGAGCCCAATGCCAGTAAAGGGACTCAACGGTCCTCTGGGTTGGCTTTGGAGAAGTAGCTCAATCAGTCCACATGCAAGCAACACAAGGACGAGCCATGAACCCAGAAAGATGGTTGCCAGGCCGCCGGCTACGAGATAGCTCATGAGGCGCCAAATCCCTGCTCCGCTGCTCCGTCGCTCCGACAACATGGGTTCGAGCAGTGATCGTCCGGTCCCAAGTGCAAGTGCCGGAACAACTGCTCCAGCTCCTCCCGCCGCACCAAGGAGCCAGAGCGGAGGGGCGGAAGACAGCAGCACTGCAGCAAAGGCGATGATGAGCAGAAGGCCTGGAAGGATGAACGCAAGACCTCCAACAACGGCACCGATGGGACCGCCAACGACCCAAGCGCAGTAGATCGCAGTTTGGGTAGAGGCAGGACCCGGAAGGATGCTCGTGGCTGCAACAGCGTGTGAGAACTCGTCCTCCGTCAGCCACTCATGATCAAGAACGCAAAGTTCGCGAAGGAGTTGGAGATGGGCGGGCGGACCACCAAAGCCAATGCAGCCAAGTCGCAGCCAGTGTCGGGCCACCGCACTTGCCGTGAGCGTCTTTCGGTTCTGCACCTACTTGTTTGGTCCGTTTCCCGCTCGATTACAGGCGGTTGGATCCCAGGGAGCAAGTGGTTGCGCAGTGGCAGACGGTGCGGAAAGGCGATTGTCCTTGGCAACTGCCGCAGGATCAGGCACCGTCGTTTCCGTCACACCGTGTCGAATCGTTGTCGTCGTGCGGTGATGCTTGATGATCTTCACTACCGGCGCAATCGTCAAGTCAGCTCCGGTTTGAACGGTCACCGTCGCTCCGGGGTCAACTGCACTTGGGTTATAACCAAGAACGACTGGTCCAGCGAGTTGAGCCATGACTCGCTCGGCTGCATCGAGCGAAGCGCTCGACCAGTTCCCGGACTTCGGCGGCGGAGGTCCGCCGTAATACACGACGGTTTCGGGGAGTGGACCTGTTGGCGTCCTGTTGGACGTGCCAATGATGTTGAAGCCACGGGACCGAAGCGCGCTCGCAACCGTTCCGGCTTGTCCAGGGGTGCCTGAACCGTTGGCGATCGACACCTTGACATCAGCAGGAGGTGGCAACGAGGCTCCTGTCCACGTTGACTGACGTGTATTGATGCCGAGAACTTGGTTGATGGTCGTCGAGCCACCGGGCTGAATTGGGAGGACGACGTCGCCGTAATTCCCACCCTTGTAGTGGTAGCCGCCAGTGAGATCGACAATGACTGGATAGGTCAACTGAGGTGCGGCTCCAATCGAGACACCTGCAAAGGCAGTGGCAAGTCCGATCATGTGGTTCTCTGAGAATCCTTGGTCGACCGTGAGGTTGGGGACGACTGCCTGGGCGAGGCTCAAGTCAGTAGCTGGGTCAGAAATTCCCTTCGCAGCGACGGTTGCTCCCATGACCCGGAGAAACTCATGCGTTCGGCGGATCCTCGCAAGGTCAGATTGATTCTCCTGTGGCCACGTCGAGTGCACGCTGCTTCCGCCAAGAGGTTGGATTTGGAGGTGGCGGGATCGAACGACTTGCAGCGCATGGAAGCCATCCAAGTGGAAGCAACCAATGTGATGAATGTTGAGACCTGACTCCTGGTCGAAGATTGGACGAGGGAACCACATATTGATGCCGCCGAGAGCGTCGACCACCTTGGCGAAGGTCTCAAAATTGAGCTCAACGAAGTGGTTGATCGGGATCCCAAAGTCTTCTTCGATCGCCCGGACCAGTTGGCTTGGACCTTGGTAGAGGGCTGCATCAATCTTGTTGGCGCCTTCTTGGCGAGCATTGGGAATGAAGACGTCTCTTGGAAGAGAGAGGAGTGTCACCTTTCCAGTTGCCGGCACGAGGTGAACGATCATCGTGATGTCGGAATTCACGCCGTTGACGCCCTGTGAACACAGACCGTATTCGGCATGCTGCACCTTCAGGGCACAGCGATCGGTCGATCCGACCAGAAGAATGTTCTCCGCCGATCCCGCCGCTTGGAGTCCGTTGACCTGGGTGTGATTGACCAGAAAGCCAAGGTAAAAGTAGTAGCCAACACCAACAAGAAGGAGCAAAATCGCGAGAGCGGCAGAGATCACGCCTACGCGACGTGCCATATATCGCCTTGAAGAAACTGGACCTCGACGGGCCTGCGGTGTCCGAGAGCTGGTGGCTGGCGCTCGACCCGAAGATGACGAACTCGTCAGTCGTCGTTGATTCGTCGCGGAAGTATTGGCCGAACTTGCTAAAAGTGGACGTTTTGCCGGCTTTGCCTTCCCGTGGGCGGGAGGCCTTCCACCGGATTTTCCGCCGACAGGGCGATAGGGATCTCCTCCTCGACGGGAGGGAGGGAGATCATCATTCGGCACCCTGACAGGCTACCGACTCCTCGTTCTACAAAGGGGCCGCACTCAGGATTTCATCAACTGTCGCCAAGGTGGAAATGAGCGAGAGCGTCTCGTTGATGACGCGATCGGCATACTCAGTTGGAATCCCTGCCACGGCGTTTGTTGCGAGAACAATCTGGTAGCCAAGGTTCGCCGCTTCGATGCAGAGGCCAAGAACTCCAAGATTTACTGAAACTCCCGAGACGACAATGACCGTGACGCCAAGACTTCGAAGAAGCTGGTCGAGGCCAGTCCCAAGAAAGGGAGAAACGCCGGACGTTCGTGCGACGAGAAGGTCGTCTTCGTGTCCTTGGAGCTCAGGAATGAGTTGAACGGCAGGCGTTCCGCTGACGAGGTGGCCAGGGATCCTGCTCATCGCCGTGTGCAGTGGTGTATTCATCACCGAGCCAGACCAGTCGGGTCTGAATTCGGCCAGGCAGTGCACAACTGGCCAGTTTCGAGCTCTGGCACCGTCGCACAGGATTGCAGCAGCCAGGCCGGCACCCCGGGCTTCGACGGCTTCACGAAGTTGTGGAAAGGTCGCTAGGTCTCCAATAACGCCACGTTGGAGCTCCATCGTCAAGACGGCGACGGTTGCACTCCTCCCGCGACGGAACTCCAAGCCAGCAAGCAGATTGGAGAGGTCGATGGGCATTGCTTACGGAGTTGGCGTAGCCGTCGTGACGATGTTTGCTGCCCAGCGGTAGTCAGGCTTGCCAGCAGGTGAACGCTCGAGACCCTCAACGGTGAAGAGCAATCTCGGAACCTTGTAGCCAGCAACGTGCTTGCGGCAGTGCTCCTGAATCGATGCGAGATCAATTGGTTCGCCATCGGGCCTTGGGGCGATGATGGCCGCAACCGTTTGGCCCCAGCGCTCGTCTGGAGCCCCGACCACAATGGCGTCTGCAACGCCTGGGTGCGACCGAACGACCGCCTCGACCTCTTCGGGGAAGATCTTCTCGCCACCAGAGTTGATGACGACGGAACCGCGACCAAGAAGGGTCACGCTGCCATCGGCCTCAACCGTGGCGAAGTCGCCAGGCATGACGTAGCGAACGCCGTCAACTTCAAAGAATGTCTCACGAGTCTTCTCTTCGGCCTTGTAGTAGCGCAAAGGAATATCCCCACTTCGTGCGATTTTGCCAATCACACCGGAACCTGGCTCAACAGGCTTCATGTCTTCGTCGAACACCACGGTGTCGCCGAGGCGGGTGACGGTGGGACCGGACTTCATTGCGGTATTGCCCTTCGTCATCATGGTGAGCCCGTTGTTGCCACTCTCCGAAGATCCAATCGCGTCAGAGATCATGATGTTGGGGAGAACATCAAAGAAGTGGTCCTTGACCGGAGCTGAGAACAATGCAGCCGAGGACACGACGGCAAAGAGGCTCGAGGTGTCATAGGCAGATGGATCCTCGGCCAAGTGTTCAATCAGTGGCTTGCCCATGGCATCACCGGTGATCATGACCGAGGTGACCTTCTCGTCTTCAACCAGTCGCCAAACTTCTGCCGGATCAAACTTCGGCATCAGTACGATTTTGGAGCCGACAAAACTTTGACCCATGACGCACCACTGTGTGGCTCCATGCATCAGCGGAGCCACTGGAAGATGGGTCAAGACAAAGCCGCTGTTGCCCTTTTCAATGAGCTCATCGGGAGACTCCATCCTTGTCTTCGTGACCGAATCCCAGCCTCCACCGAGCGCGTAGAAAACGTCCTTGTGCTGCCAAACAACGCCTTTTGGCATCCCGGTCGTGCCGCCGGTGTAGAGCATGTAGATGTCGTCGCCTGAGCGAGGCGCAAAGTCCCGCACCGGGGCTCCGGTCGCGAGGAAGTCATCGTAATGAAGCGTGTCCGGTGTTGGGTCCGCGGTCGTTGAGTCGTCTTCAATCACGACGACACGCTCAAGCGTTGGGAGTTCTGGAGCAAGTGCCGCAACTCGGTCGGCAAAGGTGCGCTCGACGAAGAGGACTTTTAGATCCGAGTTGGTGAAGAGATAGCGAAGTTCATCTTCGACGTAGCGGTAGTTGATATTGATCCAGATTGCTCGAATCTTGAAGGTCGCCCAAAGGATCTCAATCCATTCGACCGAGTTGTAACTGTAAATACCGACGTGGTCGCCAGGCCCGACGCCAATTGATTGGAGCGCATGAGCCAACGAGTTCGCCCGAGCCTCCATTTCTGCGTAGGTTCGACGCTTTCCACCTGCCACCAAGTACTCCCGGTCGGGAAAGTGATCGACGGCATTCTCGAAGAGGGTCGCGAGGTTGAAGTCCATGGCCGAACATTAGAACAGCGGGGCAGGAGCCATAGGTTTACCGCCGTTTTTGACCGCCTGGCGGCCCGGTCCGTGCGTCTACAGCGATGATCCGTTACGACCGCGTAACACGCCCGTTACGTGGAGTGCGTAGCGTTGGACCGTGCCCATCCACTTCGAAGCAGACGCATCAGCTGCTTGGAATGAGATGTTCGAATCTGTTGGCAAACCTCGTCCGATTTATCGAGCAATGGTGCAAGAGCTCGAACGTCACAATTTGGGCGAACTCCACCAGCGACGAGACATGCTGGCTAAGACGTTTTCCGATCGTGGCGTGACGTTTGCCTACTCCGGCGAAGAGCGCCCTTTCCCCTTAGATCTCCTCCCTCGGCTGCTTTCGGCAGTGGAATGGGACCTCGTCGCAAAGGGCATCTCACAGAGAGTCCGCGCGCTCGAAGCATTTCTCAATGACATCTATGGCGAGGGAACGGTCTTCGACGAAGGCCTGATTCCTCGATCGGTGGTCTTCTCAAGTCCCAACTTCGTTCGGGCGGCAAGTGGGATCGTCCCGATCAATGGGGCACGAATTACCGTTTCGGGCGTCGATTTGATTCGCGATGAAGTAGGCGTCTTTCGAGTCCTCGAAGACAACGTCCGGATTCCTTCGGGTGTGAGTTACGTCATTGAGAACCGGCGAGCCATGACCCAACATGCGGGATCGCTTTTCAGTGACTATCGAGTGCACCCAGTTGATGCGTATCCGGGTCGGCTTTTAGCGGCGCTTCGAGCCGCCGGTTCCTCCTCTCCAGATCCAGTTGTCGTGGTTCTGACGCCAGGTGTGCACAACGCGGCCTATTTCGAGCATGTACTCCTCGCAAGAATGATGGGAGCAGAACTCGTTGAGGGCAGTGATCTCGTTTGCCGTTCCAACAAGGTCTACATGCGAACCACCCATGGCGAACGTCGGGTCCATGCCATCTATCGACGGGTTGATGATGAATGGCTGGATCCCCTGCACTTCCGCCCAGACTCCATGGTTGGGGTACCGGGCCTCGTCAATGCGGTCAGAGCGGGAAATGTTGCGATCGCCAATGCGCTTGGTAATGGCGTGGCAGACGACAAGTTGGTGTACACGTACGTCCCGTCATTCATTCGCTACTACTTGGCCGAAGATCCGCTTCTTGAGAATGTTGAGACCTACCGACTCGAAGACGACGATGTTCGAGATGACGTGCTCTCGAATTTGGATCGCTACGTCGTGAAGCCAGTTGATGGCTCCGGGGGCCGAGGCATCGTCATTGGTCATCAAGCTTCCGCAGAGGAACTGCAAGCGACCCGCAACGCCATCCTTGAGGCTCCGCGGAACTGGATTGCCCAACGTCCAGTTGCTCTTTCAACGCTTCCAACCTTGACCGAAGGTGGAATTGGGTCGAGACACATTGATCTCCGGCCTTTTGCCGTCAATGACGGTGAGTCAGTCTGGGTACTCCCAGGTGGACTCACTCGAGTGGCCATGGAGGAGGGAGAGCTCGTGGTGAACTCTTCCAAGGGAGGCGGCTCCAAGGACACCTGGATCGTTGATGACCGCACGGCTCCACTCATGAAGCCACCATTGATTCCTGTGCCGGCTGGTGCGCCAATCGATCGGGCCGCCATGGCGATCCGACAAAATGATCCGGTGACGCGAGCGGAAGACGATCAATGAGCGATCGCGGGATGTTGTCGCGACTCGCAGAGTCGCTGTATTGGATTGGGCGGTATGTAGAGCGAGCCGATGACACCGCCCGGATCCTCGACTCCTACATTCACCGACTTGCAGAAGCGCCAATGGGCGAACAGGACGAGACGGTCCGCTCCCTCTTCACCATCCTTGGGGTTGCCTACACCGCCGACGGGAGCCTCACCGTTGCTGACGCGTTGGCAGTCCTTGCCTACGATGCCGAGAATCCCAGTGCAATTGCGGGTGCACTCGTTGGGGCATTTGAAAATGCCCGCCGAAGCAGAGACATCATTTCGTCAGAGATGTGGGTGGCCATCAACGCGACTCGTCTCCGGCTACCTTCTGTCGAAGCAACGAGCATTGATCTTGGTCCGTCGACCTATTTGCAATTCGTTCGGGAACGAGCGGCGTTGTTTCTCGGTTTGGCCGACTCAACCATGAGTCGAGATGATGCATGGCGATTCCTCATGCTTGGGCGGTCAGTGGAGCGCATCGACATGACCGCACGCCTTTTGCGGTCTCGAGTCGCAGGCGTCGAAGGGGACCCAGACTGGATGGCGTTTCTTCGCGCCTCGGGCGCAATGGAGGCCTACATGCGTGGGGCATCTGGCCTGTCCGATGTATCGGGAATCGCATCGTTTCTGCTCATTGACCGACTCTTCCCTCGATCGGTTCTTTTCATGGTTCATGAAGCCGATCGCTGGCTCCTTGAGTTACAGGCAACGCAGCATCGAGCAAGTTCGTCTGACCCAATTCGACAACATCTCGTCCAGGCGGCGACCGTATTGGAGTTCCTGCAAAACGACGAAGTATTGCCCCGTCTCCACGAATTACTCGACTTGATTGAAGCCACGTGTATTGCGGTCAATGATCAAATCACCTCGAGATTCTTCAATCGAATCCTCGCAGTGAGTTGGATGACCGAAGGTGGCCTGTGACCAGTCCACTTGTCCTCGAGCTCCGTCATCACACCGGTTTTGACTACGCCGAACCCGTCACGACGTCCTACAACGAGGCTCGGATGACCCCAGTCAGTGAACCTGGTCAACTCGTGCGGAGATCCCGCTTACACATTGATCCTGCGGTGGCGCAAGGTCGCTATACCGATTACTTCGGGACTGAGGTGATTTCGTTTGAGATCACCGAACCACACCGTCGACTCGTCGTAGAGGCGACCTCCCTTGTTGAACGACGCGTCTCGCCAATTGACCACGCGGTCGAGAGTTCGGTACTTGATCTCGCGACGACCCAGGACCGTTTCGTCGAATATCTGACGCCGACAACTCGCTCGGCGATTGCCCAAGAAGTGATTGATGCGGTGAAAGTGGGAGCATCTCGCCAAGACCTTCACCAACTGGCCGAGCACGTAGCGGAATTTGTCCGTGCATCAATGACCTATTTGCCCGGTGCGACCTCAGTGTCGTCAACCGCACAGCAAGCATGGGATCGTCAAGCAGGGGTGTGCCAAGACATGACGCACGTCACCGTCGGCCTCCTTCGATCCCTTGGTGTCCCGACGAGGTATGTCTCGGGTTATCTGTATTCCGAAACAACGGTCGTTCCGGGTCTCACCATCTCTGGTGAGAGCCACGCGTGGATCGAGTACTGGTCAGGCGAATGGACAGGGATTGACCCAACCAATGGCCTGAGGGAATCAGAACGTCACGTGATTGTTGCCCGAGGCAGGGACTACGACGATGTCCCGCCCCTCAAGGGCGTCTACGACGGTCTTGGTTCAACTCGACTTGGTGTCGAAGTGGAGATGACCGCCCATCCATCCTGATGCCTACTTGTTGAAGATCTCCGCCGCTTCTCGCTTGTGACGTCCGTAGTCCATCTTTCCGGAGGGGCTTCGGCCAATGGTGTCGACAAGGCGAAGTTGCCGAGGTGCCTTGTAGTGAGCCAATTTCGTCTTCACAAACGAGATCAATTCTGGTTCTGAGCAGGTGCCGCTCTCATGGAGCTCAACTGATGCGACGACCCGTTCGCCATACTGCTCGTCAGGGATGCCAACAACGCAAGCGTCAGCGACCAATGGATGGGTCTTGAGGGCTTCTTCGACTTCTTCAGGAAAGACCTTCTCGCCAGCAGTGTTGATGCACTGTGAGCCGCGACCAAGAAGTTGGATTGAGCCGTCCTCGCGAACTTTTGCGAAGTCACCGGGGATGGAATACCGCACGCCATCGATCGTCTTGAAGGTCGCGGCTGATTTCGCCTCGTCTTTGTAATACCCGAGTGGGTTGCGACCACCAACGCCAATCACTCCGATTTCGTCACTACCAGGCTCAACTCTCCTACCGTCTTCGGTGAGCACGATGACTGTTGGTCCGAGCGAAAACGCTGCCGTTGCCTTCGTGTCCTTCGCCGTTGAGACCGAACTCCCCATGCCAAGGGCCTCAGACGAGCTGAAGGCATCGATCAGCATCATGGTTGGGTGAAGTGTGAGGAGGCCTTGCTTAATTTCTTCAGACCACATCGCCCCGGACGACATCATGGCGAACAGGCTTGAGAGGTCGTAGCGGCTTGGGTCTGACTCGAGGACTCGCAGCAATGGACGCGCAAATGGATCGCCGACAATGACAGCGACGTTCACGTTGTCGGCTTCAATCGTTGCAGCCAACTCGTCGGCCGAGAAGTGTCGTGAGGGAAGGAGCGAGACGGTTCCACCCTCGGACAAACACTCAAGAGCGGTGAAGAGTCCCGTGCCATGCATGAGCGGACAGGCTGGAAGAAGGGTGACCCCAGGACCATTGGCCTCAAGATCGGTCCGAATTCCGCCCAGTCCTGCTCCTTGGTCATACTTCCGAAAGCCCGCAGGATTGAGTCGAGCAAACAGGTCGTCCTGGCGCCACATGACACCTTTTGGCATGCCAGTTGTTCCGCCGGTGTAGAGCATCAAGAGGTCATCGGGCGACCTGCCCCATGGGGCGACTCCAGAACCCTTCGTGAGCAGTGCCTCACTCAGTGGCGTTGCCCATGATGGGCAGGGACTTGTGTGGTCATCAACAAAGAGAAACGAATGCACCTTTGGCGTTCGAGCGCGAACTGCTTCGACCTGGCTCGTGAAGGTTCCGTGAAAGACGACGACGGTTGCGTCAGCATTTTCCCAGAGATAGGCGAGTTCGTCTTCGCCGTATCGATAGTTCGTATTGACCGGGACGCATCCGATTCGAAACGCCGCCGCCACGCTCATGAGGTACTCGGGGGAGTTGTAGAGGTAGATGGCCACTTTGTCTTGCTTCGCAATGCCAGCGTCAAGCATCCACGAACCGAGCGCACGCGTCGACGCGTCGAACTCCCTCCACGTGATTGATCGTTCCCCCTGGTTGACGGCGGCACGATCCGGCTGGTTCTCTGCCACGAGGTCAAATATGTCTGCGTAGTTCCAACTCGTCACGGTTCCCCCAGAAGCCCGGTGTGTCTCTGCGTAGGCTAGGCCAGTGGACCTCCAACTGCCTGATGCTTCTCACCCAGTTCGGCAAGAATTTCGAGCTTTTTTAGCAAGCCATCCGAGCCCAACGGGCAGAGACCTCGCAGAGGCTGGCTACGTCGTCCCGCATTGGCCGAAGCCATGGGGGCTCGATGCCGATCCACTCAGTCAACTGCTCATTGACGATGAGTTGAAGCTCGCTGGCCTCAAACGGCCAATCAATCCCATTGGTATTGGCTGGGCGGGTCCAACGCTGCTCGCCGGTGGCAGCCCCGAGCAGCAAGCGCGGTACCTGCCTCGCCTTCTCTCAGGCGAAGACTTTTGGTGTCAGCTCTTCAGCGAACCCGATGCGGGTTCTGACCTCTCCGCCATCAGGACAACTGCAGTCCGAGATGGCGAAGAATTCATCATTTCCGGTTCAAAGATTTGGACCAGCTATGGACATGTTGCCCGCTATGGAATCCTGCTGGCGAGGACCAACACTGAGGTCGAGCGCCACCATGGAATTTCCTACTTTGTCTGTCCAATGGATCTTCCAGGGATCACGATTCGACCATTGGTCGACATGACTGGTGATCATGCCTTCAACGAAGTCTTCTTTGATGAGGTTCGCATTCCGGCCGAGTGCCTCGTGGGCGAACTCAATGAAGGTTGGTCGCTCGCCAAAGTCACGCTGATGAATGAGCGAGTGTCACTCTCGGGAGAAGGTGCGCTCTGGGGGCGCGGCCCCACGGTTGATGACCTTCTCGATCTCGTCCGGAGCGATCCTCGACCGCTGTCACCGGCCCTTCGACGAAGAGCAGTTGACGTCTTCATTGAGGCCGAGGTCTTGGCAATGCTGCGACAACGGCTCGTTAGTTCAGTGCTCGCTGGTCGCCAACTCGGGCCGGAGGCGTCAGTGCGAAAAGCGCTGGCTGATGAACACGGCCAACACGTGATGCTTCTGGCGACTGATCTCGCTGGGCTTGCCGGGCAGTTGCAAGGCTATGGACCACACGGGACGAAAGAGTCCGATGCACTCGGCTGGTCGCACGGGTTCCTGTATTCGCAAGCGCTCACCATTGGCGGCGGAACGAAGGCTGTTCAACGCAACATCATTGGCGAGAGAATTTTGGGACTGCCGAGAGACGTTGAAGGTTCATCAACTTGAGTTCTGGCGAGACACCACCTTCTCTACCTCCACCTCCAGCGCCTCTTCCGCAGAAGTCAGCAGAAGCGACCCGCCAAACGGTCATTGGCATTGCTGCAATTGTCGTTGGCATGAGTGGTGTTCTTGTGCCCTTTACTCGATCATTGCGGCGTTTTTTGGATCCCTCGGGACTGGGAGTTCCATGTGGGACGAAAGTGGAAGCGGAGCGGTGCTCTGGTTGTTGTTCGTCACAGTTCCAATTGGCGGAGTGATCGCCCTCTTTGGACTGGTGTGTTTGATCATGTGGATGGTGCTTTAGCAGAACTCATCGACTGCGCGAACGTTTCACTGATGCAGCCAAAGAAGTCAGTTGGTTTGGAGAGGTCCCGCGTTGCCAAATCCCTGTCGGATTCCTTGACCTGCGCGAGCAACTAACTGATCAGGATCGAATCGCATCCAGTAGGCATTTCGGGCATGGTCTCGGCTGCGGTTCTCAAACACCATTGCCAAGGTCTCGGGATCGTCGGACTCGTCCTCGTGGACGAAGACTTCAAGGATTGGCGTTGACGTCATCAATTGCGCCTGCATGATGCCTTGGCTTGCTTCGTGGGCACAGACCTTGTCGACGTCAGCACTGCCAGGCATGCCAAGGGCCACGACGATCGTGCAGCCTTGACGCTCAATGAGGTTCTTTGCAGCAACGGCTAGGTCTTTAAAACCAGGCACCGTTTGACGGATCACCGTGAAGGTTTCTCCGTAGCCGGGGCATGACTCGAGCTCGTCGAGCGCGGCTCCACCCATGTCGTAGCGAGCAAACATCGTGTCGACGACGCCAAAGGTTTCCATGACCGCTCCTCTTCTTGGGCCTCCCACCTTAAAGGTGGTCAGCCGGCCCGACGGCTTAGTTGAGGGGCTTGAGTGCGTTGACTGGAAGACCAGGCACCGAGAGGTTTGCGTCGATCGGGAAGTTGAACTCCTGATACTTCGGCTTTGCCTCGGCGCGCATACGGGTCGTTGAGTGGATTGGATCCTTGTCGAATTCTGGGATGACCTTCGTCCCGAAGACTTCGAGCATCTCAAGGACTTCGTCGTACTTGACACCGTCTGAGGGGAGACCGAACACGAGTTGCGTGCAACCAACGGTCTGGTACTTCTCCACTTGCTCGCAGACGTCTTCTGGATTGCCACAGAGAATCCAACCGGCCTCAATGAGCCCGTCAAGTGCTGCCTCGTCCATCCCGTCTGGGTTGATTGGAGGAGTTGGCCACACCGGTGCGTAGTCAGGCTTCGGCATGGTGTCGTGGTAGAGGCAGACGAGGGAGTAGAGATAGCCGCGGTAGGCACGAAGGGCAATCGCACGAGCCTGATCACGATCGGCCATGCAGATGACGGCGTTGGTCATCATGACGTTCTTGTTCTTGTACTGACCGACTGGATCAGTGCAGTTCTCGAAACCTTCGTAGTAGCTGTCGATGCGACCCTTCAGTGCGAAGACGGGCTCGAAGTTGAAGGCGATTGCTCCAATGCCCATTTCACCAGCCTGGGCGAACGTCCCTGGGTTTCCGCAAGCAACCCAGATTGGTGGGTGTCCAGGTCCATAGGGCTTCGGGAGAATGTTGTGCGGGTAGGGAACCGTGAAGGACTCACCGTGGTGCTGGTAGTCGCGCTGTTCCCACATGCGAGGAATCTCACGAACGACCTCAGCCCACTCAGGCTTGGTTGAGTCCTTGTCCAAGATGTTGAACTGTGCCATCTCGTGGCTTCCAGCTCCTCGACCGGTGCCCCACTCAAAGCGGCGGTTGGTCAAGTGGTCCATCATCGCTGCACGCTCGGCATACCGGGTCGGGTGCTCTTTGCGAGGGGAGAGTGAGTTGATGCCTGTGCCGATGTGAATCTGGTCGGTCTTGGCGGCGACGTAGCCCATGAAGGGCTCAGGGGCGGACATGTGGGAGTACTCGGTGAGGGAGTGGTGCTCGCCAAACCAGGCGTACTTCCAGTTGTTGCGATCCGCAGTGATCGCGTATTGAAGTTCCTGCTCGAACATCAGGTGCTCCATGTTGGTGTCCCGTGATGCCGGGCCGGGTACATATCCGTTGAGAAATACGCCGAATTCCATGAAGTCCCCCTTCGAGATGACCGAACTGGCCAACAGGTGAAAACTAGAACAAGTTCTAGTGAGCGTCAAGTAACGCCAGAGGTCGAAGAAACGTCGCGAGGACCCTGCGCGACTGTCGTAGGTTGAGGACGGAGCGCGAAGGAGACTCGCCGGAGAACTTGTCCGGAGGTGCCCTTCGACAACAAGAGGAGCGCAGATGGCCTGGGACTTTGAAACTGAACCAGAGTTCGAACAGCAGTTGGAGTGGATGCGGACTTTCGTCAAGGAGGAAGTGTTCCCACTCGAAACACTCAATCTCACCTACGACCAGATCTTGGTAGCGATCAAGCCATTGCAAGAGCAGGTCAAGGCGCGAGGACTCTGGGCAGCCCACCTCGACCACGACCTCGGCGGTCAAGGTTTCGGTCAATTGAAGCTTGGCCTCATGCACGAGATCCTTGGCCAAACACCACTCGGACCCGTCGTGTTCGGCAACAACGCGCCCGATTCCGGAAATGCTGAGATCATCGCCATTGGCATGAAGATGTCTGGTCGCTCAGATCACTGGGAGCCTTGGCTTACCCCACTGCTCGAAGGCCGAATTCGGAGTGGTTTCTCAATGACCGAACCAGCAACCGCTGGCTCCGACCCCACCTTGCTGCAGACCCGCGCGGTTCGCGACGGCGACGAGTGGGTCATTTCAGGTCACAAGTGGTACACGACCAATGGCTCGGTCGCGGACATCTTGATCGTGATGGCCGTAACGAATCCTGATGTTCACCCATATCAAGGATCGTCCATGATCATCGTTCCGGTCACGACCCCAGGCGTCACCATTGTTCGCGACGTTGCCTCAATGGATGATCCTGAAGTTTCCTATGGAAAGTTTGGCAATCACGCCGAGATCATCTACGACGAAGTGCGAGTTCCTGCCGCGAACCTGATCGGCAATGAAGGCGATGGTTTCCTCCTTGCCCAAGCTCGTCTTGGACCCGGACGTATTCACCACTGCATGCGTTGGCTCGGACAGTCGAAGCGAGCCTTCGACATGCTGTGCGAGCGAGCAGTGTCTCGTTACACACATGGTTCGTTGTTGGCCGAGAAGCAGACGGTGCAGAACTGGATTGCGGACTCAAAGGCAGAGATGCATGCTGCTCGGCTCATGACCCTCCACGCCGCCTGGAAGATGGATCAAGTTGGCGCATCTGCTTCGCGAGATGAAATCGCCATGATCAAGTACTTCGGCGCTTCCGTGCTCTACAACGTCATTGATCGGGCGCTCCAAGCTCACGGTGCACTTGGGTACTCGGCGGATATGCCGCTCGAAGCTATGTACCGCGCCGCCCGTGCGGCCCGCATCTACGACGGACCTGATGAAGTCCATCGTCAGACGGTCGCCCGTCGTGCGCTCAAGTCCTATGAGGCGCACGAGCGTCCATCCGAGTTCATTCCTGATCGAACGATTGCGGCCAAGGAGAAGTTCGCCGAGTTGCTCGAGCAGTTCAACTAGACGAAGCGACTCCGACGCGGTGCGTCAAGAAGACTTCTTTGGTGAATCACAACAATCGAGGAACCTCGAAGGTCCCGACCTCGAGGTCCGGTACGTGCCTAGTTTTCTTGACCCATCTCGAGCTCAGTTGGTCATGGAGCGTCTGCTCAATGAGACCTCGTTTCACCAATACGAGCGGACGCTCTTTGGAGTGACGCGTCCAACACCTCGGGAAGAAGCTTGGATTGGCGATCCAAACTGCAGCTACGGCTATTCGGGTGTTGTTCTTCAACCTTCGCCATGGACACCTCTGCTTCAAGAACTCCGAGACGAACTTTCACGTTTGGTCGATGCAACGTTCAATTCAGTGCTGATCAACCACTACCGAACTGGTTCGGACTCGATGGGGTGGCATGCGGACGACGAAGCATCGTTGGGAAGCAGTCCAGTGATTGCGTCACTCAGCCTTGGAGCAACCCGCACGTTTCAACTTCGCCATGTCACCCTTCGAGAATTCCGCCACACGATTGAACTCCATAGCGGCGATCTGCTGGTCATGAGTGGACGAACACAGGCCCATTGGCAACATCAGATCCCAAAGACCTCACGCACCGTTGGTTCTCGGCTGAATCTGACCTTCAGGACAATCGAGGTCACCTAAGCGTCGAGACGAAGCGTCGCATGACGAAGGCCAGCAATCACCGTGCTCGGGGAACGCTCAACTTCGCCAATTCGTTGAAGGGTTGATGCCCGCGACGCAAGTCCGCGTAAGAGAATGTCGGCTTCCATTCGTGCAAGTGCCGCACCCAGGCAGAAGTGGTTGCCAACGCCGAAACTCACCTGGGGATTTGGTGATCGAGTCACGTCAAGCTCGTTGACGGTCGGGCCAAAGGCTTCTTCATCGAAGTTGGCGGAACCATAGAGGAGCAAGATTGGGTCACCCTCCCCAATCTCAACGTCTCCAAGTGAGGTCTGTTTGGTGGCGGTCCGAAGAAACGACGTCACCGGCGTTGTCCACCGAAGCAATTCTTCAACCGCCGTTGGGAGCACGTCTTCGTTCTTGACGATTCGTTGCCACTGCTCGGGGCGATCTGCCAACGCGACGAGTCCACCAGAAATCAGATTTCTGGTGGTTTCGTTACCTGCGACGAGCAGTTGAATCAGAAACATTGCCAACTCGGCCTCAGAGAGGAGGTCGCCGTCGATGGTTGCCGTGGCAATGGCAGAAACGAGATCGTCTCGAGGTTCACGGCGACGTTGTTCTGCCAAGCCAATGAGGTAGTTCCACATTTCGAGCTGTGTTGCGGCTCGAGTCTCCGCATCGAGTTCTTGCGCACCAGGAATTGCGGCTTCAGACCATCTGAAGAACGTTGGCCATTCGTCGATATCGGCGCCCAGAATTTCTGCAATGACTTGAAGGGGAAAGGGAATGGCGAGCGACGTCACGATGTCGAGGTCTTCGCCGATTGGCAAGGTGTTGAGCAAGCGTTCCGCCGTTGCAGCAACTTGATCCCGGAGTTGCCGGACAACGGTTGGTTTGAAGCCAGGTTGTGCAAGACGCCGATACCGCGTGTGTTCGGGGGCGTCGGTGTGCATCATGGTTGGCGGACTTGCGTAGGTCGTCCCAATCTCCTCGACGAGAATTCCGCGACTTGAGCAAAAGTCTTCCGGGTGGAGCGAAGCTTTCGTCAGAAGTTGATGTGTTGAAACTGCCCAGAATCCGGGCTCTTCCACCCACGTAACCGGTGCCTCACGGCGAAGCGTCGCATAGAGGGGGCGAGGGTCTCCGAGATAGGTCGTTGGGTCGAGAAGTTCAGCTCCCCGCGGATGGCTCTGACGCATCAAAGTGGCGCCACATCAGTGAATGGATGCACTCGTTCCAAGAGCAGTGCGAGCTCCAGAACGAGCGAATCTTGAAGCCAGTTGCCAACAACTTGCAGACCAATTGGAATTCCCGATGTCGACTTCCCGATTGGAACGGATGCTGCAGGGGAACGCGTCATGTTGAACGCGTAGGTGTACTGCACCCAATTAATGGTCTCAACTCCGTTCACAACACCAATCCCACCGAGGTCATTGCGTGGGGCAACACCTGCAGTTGTCGGACAGAGGAGGAGGTCATAGCCCTCGAGCGCCGTGGTGAGCTGTCGAGTGAGGAAATGGCGAGTATCGATGGCTTCAATGAGGCCCCGCGCGCTGAGTGCTGCTCCGCCGGCAACGATCATCTGGAGAATGGGATCGACTTCCGCCAATGCCGGGCTGCCCTCAAATGGGGCAAAGGACCGGTCGAGGCAGGCGCCAACAATCGAGAGCCAGGGATTGATCGGGTCTTCATCAAAGACACGATCGATTGGCGTGACCTCTACGCCTGCAGCCTCGAGTGAACGAAGGGCGGCTTCGCAGGCACTGAGGACTTCGCGATCGGTCTCTCCAAATCCAAGGTCGGGGGACCAAAGGACCTTGAGTGGTCGTCCAATGCTTCCACCAAGTGGCGCCTCCAAGGCAGGGAGGCTGGAGCTGTCCGCAGGGTCTGGTCCAACGACGAGGTTGAGCGCCATGACGACGTCACTGAACCTTCGAGCGAGCGGACCCTTTGCCGAGAGATCCAACCATCCAGGTGCTTCAGCGTCGGCCTGCGGCACCCGTCCATATGACGGCTTCATCCCCGCCAGCCCGCAGGCGGAAGCAGGAATTCGAATGGATCCGCCGCCATCAGATGCCGTTGCCATCGGGACCATTCCCGAGGCGATTGCCGCAGCGCTTCCTCCAGAGGATCCAGCCGGCGTGTGCTCGAGATTCCAAGGATTCTTGGTTAACCCAAAGAGGGCATTGTCGGTCTTGGCCGTCCATCCAAATTCAGGTGTGTTGGTCTTGCCAACGACAATGCATCCAGCAGCCTTGAGGCGGGCAACCAACGTCGAATCACCGGTGGCCGGTTGCGCCCCGCGGTAACACGCTGACCCGTAGGAGGTTGGCAGTCCCTCGGCATCTTCGAGATCCTTCACGCCAATCGGGATGCCTGCCAGAGGTGGCAGTGCCTCGCCACGTGCTCGACGCTCGTCAACGGCCCGAGCAGCAGCCAACGCACCCTCTTCATCGAGGGAGACAAAGGCATTTACCTGACCATTGGTCTCGGCGATCCGGGTGAAACTGCCCTCGATGACTTCCCGGGCGCTCTTTGCTCCCGAAGCGATTTCTGCGGCGAGGTCACTGACACGGTGTTCACGAAAGTCCATATCTCAAGTCCTAGCACCTTCACTCCGAGGACTCCAGAGTTCACGTGGATGAGGGTTGAAGCGTGCGAGTTAGCTTCGCCCAGTGAGCGCTGCGGCTTTGGCTGCTGCACCGACTTCACGGAGGAGAGTCACGGCATCGTCTAGGAACGCAGCGAGTTGAAAGAACCCGTGCATCTGTCCCTCGTAGACAGAGGTTGTGACCTCGACGCCGAGCGCGGCCAACTTTGTGGCGTAGGCGAGGCCTTCATCGGCGAGAGGGTCATACGCAGCGATGGCGACGAACGCAGGTGGGGCACTTCGCAGTCGCTCTTCGTCGTAGTGAAGCGGACTCACCCGGGGATCGAGACGTTGCGCATCGGTGATGTAGTGATCGAAGAACCAGGCCATTTGCGCGGTGGTGAGTGCATAGTCAGTGCCCATGGTTTCGTGACTGTGATGGGACATCGTCGCATCGGTCACCGGGTAGATGAGCACTTGGAAGGCGATGCTCGGTCGTTCGACAGCGGCCACCGCTGCCAAGTTCCCGCCAGCTGAGTCTCCGGCAACAATGATTTTTCTCGGGTCAATGTCGAGGCCGGTCTCTTCGTTGATCAGCGCATCGATGACGTCCAACACCTCTTGGAGGCCGGTTGGAAAGGGTTGCTCAGGGGCCAAGGCATAGTCAACGAGGAGTACCGGCAGTGATGCGGCTGCGGCCAAATCTCTTGCTACTGGGATGTAGAGATCAGGGGTCCCAAGAACCCAGCCACCACCGTGGAGAAATACGATCATGCCGTTCGTTGCAAGGTCGTGTGGGGTGATGAGGACGCAGGGAACACCAGACACCTCACGAGCCGCAATTTCAGCAACGTCAGCGCCAACATGAGGATTCATTGCTCTCGTTGCTTCATAGCCCGCACGTGCTTCAGCGACCGTCAATTCGTTGAGTGGCTTTGCCTCATTTGCTTGGATGAATTCCAAGATGATTTGAGCGACAGGATCAAGGGGCACCATTCTCCTCTCACGCCGATGGTGTGGAGCCGGGCTGGCTCAAGGCTTGGGCAATCTTGTCAGCACACCACGCCTCGAGAGCAATCGCAGCGGCATGGTCTTGTGTTTCGGTCAGTTTGGTGCGTCGCAACTTGTGCAGGGACCTTGGGGCTCGATCGAGCCAGAGTTGGCCCGGTCGACGTGTAGCTGGGTCAGTTGTTGCCAACCAGACCAACGTGTCAACACCTTGCTCAGGGCTTCGCAGTAGCGGTCCCATGAGCGTCGAGAAGATCGGCAGACTCTCGTCAACTCCTGGAGTATCAGCCCACCCTGGATGCACGAGCTGCGCAGTAATCCCGCGGTCGCCAAAATCCTCGTTCCACTTGGCCGTCAGAAGCGTCTGGGCCCGCTTTGCTCGTGCGTAGGCAACCGTGCCTTTGTAGGTGGCCTGAGTCATTTGCAACGTGGCGAGATCAAAGCGCTCGCTGTAGAGGCCACCCGAGGTCATCGTGATGACTTGACCTTTGCCTGCGACAAGCTGCTCTGTGAGACCTCGCGTGAGCAGTTCGGGTGAGAGCACGTGCACGGCCAAGGTTTGTTCCAAGCCCTCACTTGTCTCAGTGAAGGCGGTCGCCAAGGCTCCCGCGTTGTGGATGAGTACATCAATGATCGGCACGGCGCGTTGTAGTTCGCTCACGAGTTTGACGGTGTCGTTGAGGAGCGAGAGATCACAAACGTGTCCGGTCGCACTTCCACGGTGGGCTTTGGCCAAGGGCTTCAACCCATCGACCACACCACGCAATTTCGCTTCGTTTCGTCCAACCAAGTGCACCTCAGCGCCGAGACCAACGAGTAGCTCAGCCGCCTTCAGGCCAAGACCCGACGTCGCACCAGTGATGATGACGTGGAGCCCCGTGGCCCGCTCGAACTTCTGCCAGTGTGCGAGACGACGTCGAACCGTTGGCCCGATCTTGGTGAAACTCCCGATAACAGACGCCTCAAGGAGGCGATCGACGAGGTCGTTGCTACGGCTGCTCATTTCGAAAGGAAACTAAGGAGCCCGGGCTTCGCTCCCTTACCAAAGTACGAGAGAACGGCCTGGAGGAATGGTTCAACGAGGACTGCCAGGCCCTTGCCCGAAAGGGAAGCGTGGTAGCGCACGGTGGAGCCACCGTCATCGTTCGCCTTGACTTCAACCGTGTCTTCAGAAACAAGGAAGGACGACTCCGACCGGAGAACGAGTCGCTCAGGAGCTTCGAACTCAGTGATGCGGTAGGTGAGTACTTTCTCGGCGCCGAGGAAGCCAAGGGTGACCGAGAATCCCGAACCCACCTGCAGCGGGCCTTCTTCGGTCCGGGCGACGCCAATGATGGAAGGATCCCAACCCGTCGCGTTGGTCATGTCGGCCAGAAACCCGAAGACCTCACTCGGTGATTTCGACGTACCGGCGTTGACCTCAAACGTCGCCACTATGGACGAGCGCTTGGAGCGAGAGCGGTCACTGCTTCGTTCAGGTCAATGCCGATCGGAAGCACGGCAATGTTTGGAATGTCGACCCCATTCGCAACATAAGCATCGATTTGGTCACGACAAGAGGCGTAACTCCCGTGAACAATCAACTCGTCAACAATGTTGTCGGGAATGACCTCAAGCGCCTTCTTTCGGTCGCCTTCCTTCCACGCATCCCACATTGGTTGCAGTGCGTCCCCCCGGCCAAGCCAACGGTGGAACTGGGCATACGCCTCTACGTTCAAGTAGGAGGTAATCATTCGGCGACCGACGTAGCGGGCGAGGTCGGCATCTTCGGTCGGCAGGACAAAGATCCGTGCAGTGAGAGGTGCCTCAGTCCCGACGACCTCGACGACCTTCTGCACATCTGCAGAACTCAACCAGTTGAGGATTGCTCCGTCTCCTTCGTTGGTCGCCAACTTCAACATTCCTGGCCGCAAGGCCGCCAAGAACAAGTTCGGCTGCACGGCAACCGGGCGTGCGAGCTTGAACCCCTTCACCGTGAACGACGGAGACTCAAAGTCCACCTTTTCCCCGGACAATGCCAACCGCAAGAACGCGAGCGTGTCCTTGACTCGTTGGAACGGTGCGTCGAAGGGAATCCCGTTCCAACGTTCCACAATGACTTGAGACGAAGCACCAAGGCCAAACGTGAACCGACCTGGTGCGACCTCTGCCAACGCTGCAATGCTCTGCGCCAAGATTGCCGGCCCACGCGTGAATGCCGGGATAATTGCCACACCGAGATTCAGCTTGGGCTCCCATGCAGCGGCGAGTGCGAGGGGAGTGAAACCATCGACACCATCAACTTCTGCCGACCACACATCGGTGTAGCCAAGGTCCACCAACTTGGTGAACCATTGGCGGTGGTCGGGAAGGGTGATTCCTTCAAAGGGAATCGTGATGCCGTAGCGAGCGTCTGCAGTCATGGGTTCATCCTGCCACTGAGGATCACTGGAGGCGAAAACCATCACCTCCAGTGATCCTCGCTAGACCACGGACTCCCTAGTCGGCGTTCTTGAGTCCAAGCCCATTGTGAACGAGTGCGGCAAGCACACCTCCGACCAGCGGAGCAACGAGAAACACCCAGACCTGCTTGAGAGCGTCTCCACCAACAAACAGCGCAGGTCCAAACGAACGTGCAGGGTTGACAGACGTTCCATCAATGGAGATTCCAAAGAGGTGGATCATGGTCAGGGTGAGTCCAATCACGAGACCGGTCATGAGTCCTGCGCTCACCTTGCCAGTCGCCGCCAAGATCACGAAGACGAACATGGCAGTCATGAGGACTTCTGCCAAGAATGCGCCGGCCGCAGAAATGTGGATCATGGATGCCGACCCGTAGCCGTCAGCTCCAAGTCCGGTTGACGTCCTGAAGTAGCCAGGAGCCTGCTTAAAGGTGAACCAGAGAAGTCCGGCGCCAACAATGCCGCCCACGAATTGTGCAATCCAGTAGCCAATGGCTTCTTGGAGAGAAATGCGCTTAGCGACCAGTGCACCAATGGTCACTGCCGGGTTCACGTGGCAGCCCGAGATTGACCCGATTGCGTAAATGAGGCCCATTAACACAAGGCCGAATGCCAGCGAAGTGGCGACAATCCCCGCCGACGTCGACAGACCAGTCCCAATGAACGGGTCAGCACCTCTGAACTTGCCGAACGAGAGTGTCGCCACCCCGCAAGCGAAGTAGACGAGTACAGCCGTCCCAAACAATTCAGCCGTGATCTTTTTCCGCATTTCCGCCTCCATGAGTTGACCAATTGGTCATCGCGTGATTCCGGAAACGAGGTTAGGGAAGTGCCTCATTCGAGTGGTGGATGCCTTCGATCGCCATACGTGCCGAGTGGCCAACAAGGCGCATTAACGAGCGAGCATCTTCTACCAATCCACCCAGTTGGAAGAAGCCGTGCATTTGCGATTCGTACACGGCGAGCTCTACGTCAACACCGGCCTCGATCAGGCGACGAGCGTAGGCGAGTCCCTCATCAGCCAGCGGATCGTAACCAGCAATGGCGATGAGCGCGGGAGGTGCCGTGGATAGCAGTTCTTCGTCGTAGCGAAGCGGGCTGACCCGAGGATCCAGGCGTTGTTCTTCAGTTGTGTAGTGGTCAAAGAACCACGCCATGGTGTTTGAGGTCAGGAAGTAGCCCTCCGAGCACGTTCGGTAACTCTCTGTTGCCATCTGCCCATCGGTCACGGGATAGATCAGGGCTTGAAAGCAAAGATTTGGTCGTTCAACGGCAACGACGGCTGCCAAGTTGCCTCCGGCTGAATCTCCAGCAACGATCAGCTTCTTGGGATCAACATCGAGGCCTGCTTCGCCATTGAGCAGCGCATCGACGACCGTGAGGGCATCGAAGAAGGGTGTTGGGAAGGGATGCTCTGGAGCAAGTCGATAGTCAACGAGGAGAACCGGCAATGAACTTGCGGTTGCGAGGTCTTTGCAGGTTGGGGTGAAACTCTCGAGCGTTCCGAGAACCCAACCGCCTCCGTGGAAGTAGACAATGAGGCCATTGGCGACGACTTCAATTGGTGTAATGAGTGCACAAGGCACGTCGGCGATTTGGACCTCTTGAATGCTGGCGACGTCAGCACCTTTATGACCATCGAGTGCCCTGAAGGACTCGAAGGCAGCACGGGCTTGCTCTGGGGTCAATTGATGGAAGGGAGGGGCGTTCGACGCTCCAATTCGGTCCATGATGGCTCTCGCTACCGGATCGAGTGGCATAACGACTCCCTTCAACTGCGACGTTAACTAGGTCACGCGCTGCGAGCCGGGTGCAACTTTGCAGTTGTGGCTCTTATTCGCTTTCGACCAATTCTTGACGCAGTTGTCATTCTGCGGGAACTAATGACGAATCATCGTGCAACTTGAACCAGATTCGGCAAGAGGCACAAATCCGAGCGATTCATAGAGTCCCACTGCTCGCTGATTATCAGTATCAACGCTGAGACTCATCGTTGGGTGGCGATCGAGCAGATCGAGGAGGAGTTGGCGACCAATGCCTCTTCCCCTCATTGAGGCATCAACAGCCATGCCAAGTTCGGGGATGGACGCATCAACAAACCCGTACCCAGGATCTGATGGGCTCATACGTCGACACCAAGCCGCTCCGATCTGAACACCTTCGCCGGTAACTGCAACCTGAGCGTCGTCACCGCTTCGAGTACCAAAGTCCTCTAGGTAGTGCCTAATTTTGGGTTGGTCCAAGATTGTTCGATCAGGCCGTGCGGAGCCTTCAGGGACGTGAATTGAGCAGTACAGCATTTCCCAAAGAAAGTTCATGTCTGGGGGCAACCACGGACGAAAAGTGATGATCAATTCGTTTTCCACGGATGCACGGTATCCCTAAGGCAATCCTGATCACTTGATTGATGGGCAAATGTGAACACCCACTACCAAGGGATCGAAACATTCCTGCCACTTCGCACGTAGATCGCAAAGAAGTCCCGCAGTGAGTAGGTGAGATGCCGGTTCGCCCATTGATTCGGATTTGGAACCACCATGGTGGGGATTCGACCGCCTTGAGCTCGATAACTCACGAAGATCGGCCAGTCGGCGTTGATGTCTAATTCCATGGTTCTCAGACACCCAATGTGCGCCATGGCGACGGCAAGTCCCGCAGCGGTGAGATCTTGGCCAGCTCCATAGCGAAGGTTCCCGGCCTCATCAACGCAGAGCGCAGAACGCCAGACTGCCGGAACCCCATGGACTGTCCCTCCCCAATATCCCCAGCCATTCATATCGAGCGCGCGAGAAGTTGGTCTGCCGCCGGCGGTGAGGAGAGTCAGGTTTTGTCTTGCGGTCACAATGTCCGCCCCCGGATGTGGCCCTCCTGTCCAAGGAATGATGTCGACGGTCCTGTCGGCTCGTTCTATGAACGTGGCAAGACCTCGGACCATGGGTTCGTAGAGCGTTCTATTGGTGTAGAAGCCGGCTGCACCATCCTTTTCATAAAACGCTGCATTGAAGGTCGCGAGTAGTCTCGACCTACCGATGAGCGGAACCATTTCTGGGCCTCGACTGAACGCCGAAGGACCTGGACCTTTGGTCCCAAGGTACAGGCCAACGTCAATGGACGAGGCTCGCATCCAGACCGCGTGAAACGTCTTGTTTGGGGAAATCCGGTAGCTCGAAGAAAGCACCATTGGGGGGCCATTTGTCCAACTGATCTGGCTTGCCCATCGTCCTTCAGATGCAGGAGATCCGGCGAGCACTGGGCGGATTCGCAACGGCATTGCTGGAGGCAGGGTGGTGGTTGTTGTTGGAGACACCAAGGTTGTCGTTGTCGTTGACCCCACCGTGGTGTCAGTTGCCGCCGCTCGGTCAAGTGCCGCGAGAGAGATCGAGATCAGCGCAGCGAGTGGCACCACTCCAGCACGCCAGGACTTGCTCCTCAGTTGGCGACGCCCCGTCATGCTGAGAACGGTAGGCGATCTTTCACTTCGTGAAGAACGACCAATGCTCCTAGACGGTGGCGAAGCGAGTGATGAATCCGGAGTAACTGGAGACCCAAACCTGTGCGGTGAGCGGGTCGAAGGTGATGCCAATTGGATTGGCGGGGACTGAGACAGTTTGCAAGATGGCGAGGTCTGCTGATCGCAGCATGGTCATGGTCGAACTGCCATAGTTCACGACGAACAGCGCTGTTCCGTCAGTAGAGATGACTAAGGATCGTGCTTCTGAGCCGGTATGCATCGCCGCAATGACGCGTCCCGTTGCAAGGTTGACCTTCACCACCTCGCCTGGTCCGTTGAGAGAGACGTAGGCGAACTTGCCGTCCGGACTCAGAACGACCGTTCGGGGATTTGAACCAACGTAAATCTGACCAATGATCGAGAGCGTCTGGAGATTGACCTTCACCAACACGCTGCCTCCCATGATGGCGACGTAGGCCGTGTGCGAGGTTGGGTCGACGGCAATGCCTCGAGGAGTTCCAGGCATCGGCAGGGTCTTGACGACTTTTGCTGTGTCGGCGTTGATGATGTTGAGAGTCCAAGAACACCAATTGGTGACGAGGACCCACTTGCCGTCTGGAGTGGTTTCAATGAACTTCGGGACGTAACCAACTTCGACGACTCGATCAATGGCGAAGTTCGAAACATTGATCCGCATTGCATACGAGGGCGTTTCGCCGCGAGAACTCTTGGTGTACGGCGTGCAGGAATCGAGACCTTCCGGACCCATGGTGGGGCCGTACATCGAGTAGTTCGAAATCCAGTAGTACTTCGCGTCGGGGGAGAAGGCGCCCTCAACCGGGGCACCGATCACGGTGCCAGGGTGGCCGACAAAGCCGAACTTGCTCAATTGGACGGCGGTCGGAATCGTCTTCACGACCGCTCCAGTTCTTGAGTTAAAGGCGGTCACTGTGTGGCGGTAGACCATGTTCTGCGCCATGGTGAGTCCTGCGCCAGAAGCGGTCACTGACTTTGGAGTGATCGCTGCTGAGTAGTACTGACCAGCGCGGACAAGACGACGAAGAACAATGGCCTTTCCAGGTGGGATCTTGTTACGAGGTGGAACCGTGGTCGTCGTTGAGGGTGTCAAGGTCGTCGACGTCGTCGACGTCGCACCGCTCCCACTCGAGCCGGTCCACGTCAACACGGTGCTCACGCCCAGCGCCACAATGACGCAAGCGACGAGCCCAATGGTGATCCTCCGGCGGAGATAGACAGCCTTCGTTTGTTGGCGACTGTGACGTGCAGGCATGAGTGCACGGTAGTTGACGACAACACCCCAATTTGGGAGCGATGGAGCGAAGCCCTAATTCCGAGATTTCACCAGTAGGATGGGGTTCTACCTTGAAGGAGCCAAATGACTCAGCAAGTGCTTGACGACGTTCCTGAGTCACGCGGTCCAGCAGCCGGATCACTGAAGCCGGTTATCGACATCATCCCGGAAGAAGCCTATGAACGCCCGACGTGGCGGGGTCTTTCGTATTTCGCCCGGGATTTGGTGTGCTACTTCGGACTGTTGGCACTGTTGTTCTTCGTCACCAATCCTCTGCTGGTCATCCCAATCGAAGCGGTCCTCGTCTTTGTGACGACAGGGCTCTTTGTGATTGGCCATGATGCCGCCCACGGAGCCCTCTTCAACTCAAAGAAGATGAACTCGATTGTTGGGCACCTCGCCATGCTGCCGAGTTGGCACGTCTATGAGGGTTGGGTGCTTGGCCACAACCGCATCCACCACTCCTACACCGTTCGCCAGGGCTACGACTTTGTCTGGCACCCCTACACCGTTGAGCAGTTTCAAGAGATGTCGTGGATTGGCAAGCTCCGCCACCGTTTCGAGTGGTCGTGGATAGGTGCCGGTGCGTATTACCTCCGCGAAGTTTGGTGGCACAAGATGGTGGTTGGTCAGCCACCTTCACGCTGGCGCAAGGCAGTTCGGCGCGACCGACTTGTCGTGCTTGGTTTCGCTGTTGGTTTTGCTTCGCTGCTTGGCTACCTCGGCTGGGTGGAAACGCATTCGGCCTTTGGCGTTGCGTGGATGATCCTTCGTATTGAAGTCATCCCATTTCTCCTCTTCTGTTCAATGATCGGATCCTTGGTACATGTGCATCATGTGCAGCCGACGATCAGGTGGTGGAAGCGAGGCGAGTGGACCAAGTTCCGTGGACAAATGGAAGGAACGACGGTCCTTCGAGTCCCGAAGGGCGTCAACTTCTTCTTCCACTGGATCATGGTGCACACGCCACATCATGTGGACATGCGAATCCCGATGTACCACTTGGAACTCGCTGCGTCAGCCATTGAAGAGCACTATCCAGACACGGTGCATGACGCGCCTCTGCGCTTTCGTGACTTCCGGAGCAATGCGAAGATTTGCAAGCTCTACAACTTCGACACTGGAACCTGGATTCCGTATCGGGCAGCCAGGAAGGCAAGCGCAACTGCTTGAGTCCTAGCCCTCCGAGGCTGGGTGCGTCCAAGTAAACACGGGAGTTCGCTTCGCAACGAATGCCTCCACGCCCTCGGTGATGTCAGGGCCGTGCTTGGCTTCGTATTCCCACTTCGCCGTGACGTCATCGCTGATTGACGAGGTGGCATCAAAGGAGGCGAGCTGCTCTTTGGTCGCACGAATCGTCAACATCGACCGAGACGCAATCATGTTGGCGATGCTCTCAACCTTGGTCTCGAGCTCTTCGGGTGCAACCACGAAGTCGGCCATACCCCACTTGTCAACAAGGTCGCTGTCGATGATGTCACCCGAATACAGGATGTAACGGGTCTTGGACGCACCAATGAGTCGGGCACATCGGTCGAGGGCGAATCCCGGATAGCTAAAGCCCAACTTGGCAACCGTGATGCCCATTTTGACGGTGGTGTCAGCGACTCGAAGATCGCACGCGAGTGAAATCTGGCAACCGCCACCAACGCAGAAGCCCTTCAGCATCGCAATGGTTGGTTTTGTTGCTGCAGCGATGGTCTCTTCGGCAACCTTGTTGATCTGCCGGTAGCTCGTTGGGCCATCTCCGTCGGTCAGTTGAGCGCCAATGGTGGCAATGTCTGCGCCACCGCAGAAGTGATCGCCAACGCCTCGAAAAACAATGACTTTGACGTCGTCATTCGCTTCCAGTTGGTGCACGGCTCCTGGCAGTGCGGCCCAACTCTCGAGCGACACTGCGTTTCGCTTCTCTGGCCGATTCAGCCAGATGGTGCCGATATGACCTTGAACGGTGACCGAGACGTCACCTGGTTGCGTTGGGCCGCTGTCAAGCGCCATCAGGCGGTCGCCTTGAAGCGCTCAATTGAATCCGCAAGCTCACGCTCTGCCGACTCTGGACCTTCCCAGCCCGTTACTTTGACCCACTTGCCTTCATCCAAATCCTTGTAGACGGTGAAGAAGTGGCGAATCCGGTCGAGGTCTCGCTGAGGAACGCCAGACAGGTCTGCGACGTCCTTCCACTTCTTGTCATAGGTCGGCACACCAATCAGCTTGGCGTCTTGGCCACTCTCATCTTCCATCTGGCAGACACCAATGAGCTTGACCTCAATGTGGCAGCCAGGGAAGGTTGGGTATTCCGTCAGGACGAGGATGTCGAGCGGGTCACCGTCACCTCCAAGGGTGTCCGGGATGAATCCGTACTCAGCTGGGTAGCCCATCGAGACAATCAAGTGACGGTCGAGTTTGATCGCATGGGTCTCGTGGTCGTACTCGTACTTGTTCTGGCTTCCACGGGGAATTTCAATGATGGCGTCAACGGTCTGCATCGCTGCTCCAAGGGTCAGGTGCCGGCGATGTCACCGGCCTGGTCGGACGCCTGATCGTAGCCTTCCTTCGTGAGCGCTAAGAGAATTGGGGCCATGCTCGTCAGTCGGTAGGGTCTCAGGCGGAGGTTTCACCATGCCGACTGCTCTTCAAGACCTGGATCTGCCCTACCTCGATGTCCTTGGGATGCCTCGAGCCGAGGCGAATGCCGTTGCCGCAGAGATGGCAAAGACGTCCTGGTTGGCCCGGAGTGAACTCGGCTACACCGTGCTTCGCTATGACGAAGCCGTGTCACTCCTTCGAGAGCGGAAGTTCTTCAACGGCATTCGCCTGCTGCGTGAGATCAATGGTGTTGAAGCCGAGGAGGTTGGCCCGACCAAGCGAGAGTCAATTCTCGCCATGGAAGGCGAAGGGCACACTCGGCTCCGTCGGCTTGTCGCACCAGCATTCACTCCGGCCGCAACTGACGGTCACCGGGGAAAGATGCGTGAGGTCTTCACCGACCTCCTCAATCCTCACCTCACCGGCACTCAAATCGAATTGGTGCAAGCGGTTTGTGAGCCCTACCCGATTCCGATTATTTGCGAAGTGCTCGGTGCGCCACCAGAAGACTGGGAGCAGTTCAGCGCCTGGGCGACGGACATCTTCAAGATTTTCAATCAAAACCTTCAAGAAGACCTTCCCGCAATTACTGCGGCTGGTGAAGCGCTAGCCGCATACATTGCCAATCTTGTTGCCGTTCGACGACTCGAGCCGAAAGATGACCTGCTGTCTGCACTGATTGCAGCAGAAGAAGACGGTGACCGCCTTTCGACAGAAGAGCTCTGCATGCTGGCTGAAGCAGTGCTCATGGCAGGGACGGACACCACCCGAAATCAGCTCGGGTGCACGATGGCGCTGTTCGCGGAGAATCCAGAGCAGTGGGCGATCTTACGAGAACGACCTGAACTCATCGGACGAGCAGTCGAAGAGTCAATGCGGTACCTCGGAGCAGTTCGAGGCACCCTTCGCTATGCCAGCGAACCGGTGGTGTTTCGCGACATTTTGTTTCCCGAAGGCACGATTGTGTCCGTCAGCCTCGCCGGTGCGAATCGAGACCCCCATCTCTTCGAACATCCCGACGACTTTGACCTGCTGGCGGAGCGGTCGACAAAGCACCTCACCTTCGGTTCGGGAATCCACCACTGTCTCGGAGCTGCATTGGCTCGGGCCGAGCTCCAAGAGGCCCTCTCGGTCTTGGCGAAGACGTTTGAAACGGTTGAACTCGCCGGACCGGTTGAGTGGAAGCCACCGACCTTCGGCATTTGGGGACCATCGGTCCTCCCACTTCGTTTCACCCTCGCGTAGAGGAACCGAGCGAATCGCGTTGGCTCGGCATAGGGTTGCCGCAAGCAATAAAGGGGGCTCCATGGAACTGCACCTACCTCGCGGAGAGTTCACCGAAAACGACGTCTATGACTCGCTGAAGGTCCAAGCGGAAGTTGGTTCGTGGCTTGATGGTTTTCAACTTCGACCTCGAGATGCTGACCCTTGGAACCTCGGCATCTTCCGGCCGGACCGAGTGGTGTTCGAGAAACCTCCGGAACGGAAGAGCGAAATTACGCACCTGAGGTCAGTGCTTCTCGACATGCTGATCTCGCTGTTCATCAGTCAAGAGGCTTGGGACAAATTGGGTGCACAAATGCTGGCGCTCTATACGAACCCAGCTCTTTGTGATTTCATTGAGCGCCGACGGGGCAACCTCTTCCTCATCACACCGCACGTGCAGTTCCACGACCTTGGCATCGTCGCCTTGAAGTCACTCCAGATTCGGTCTGAACTGCCGAAAGACAATCCTTTTGCTTCGCCTGATGACCCGGCTGCCGATCAAGTCATCGTGGCGAACCGGGTGCTCTCGATGCTCGACCATGCAGCATTTCAAGCGGTCACCGGGGTGCCGATCCTTGAGGGATTAATGCTGCCAATGTGTGACGTCGTCACCACCATCTCCGGAAATGGAACCGGCCGATACGCCCGGAGGCTTCTCGGCCGCCAGATGGTTACCGACATGAATGCCTTGACAAGAAATCACCTCATTGAGCGGACAACTCGGGGCTCGCAAATTGTGATTCTCGCCCCGTCAGGCGCCCAAGCATCACTCGACGTCGTCGATCGTTACTCAAAGGCACTTGTCGTTGGGGCAGCGAGCCCTGGCACCGAGGCCATCATTGTTGAGCACAACACGGGCGAGGAGATGACGCGCCGCAATGCGGTAGCCGGGATCTTTCTCGACTGTCCGTCCATCACGCCGAAGGGCGAGATTCTGGCGATTGATGCGGGTGTAGCCGTTTGTCCAGAAATCTTCATCCCGACGAAGCCTGAGCACATTGAGGCAATCATGCGGGCCACGATTTGGTGCGGCGTTGGTCAAGGACGAAAAGGTGGGCACGAGTTCCGGTTCGGCACGCCACATGGTTCGACCGATCTCCGTCGAGGTCAATTGCAAGATCTCCAGAACATCACGTTGGCCGAGGTCGACCTTCCCCGGTAGGCGCGAGTAGATGCCTCAGGCGTCAACCACTGCGATGCGAGCGATGCTTGTAAGCGAGCAGTAGTAGAGGTCTCGATGTTCGCCTGGTGTCGGGAACAGAACCGACTGGACCGGAGACTCGGTAGACACCCTTGAGAGTTCCTCGCCAGTTGAAATATCGAGAACGACGAGAGCGTCAGTTCCACCGGGCTCAAAATCGAACGTCACAAGTTGACCGGATTCTTGAAGCAAGACCAAGTGGCTTGCATGGTCTTGGAGACGACTCCATGCCAGGGACGTGACGCCGCTTCCATCAAGATGAAATCCCGACAAGACGGCATTGGAGGAGTCGTAGCCAACCGCAATCATCCGGACCGGATCAACGATGGGTGGGTTGGCAATGAGCCCATTTGGGAGCCCTGCAACTTCAGTCAGCTGGACTTCTTGCGTCGAGAGATCGACACGAACGAGGTGGAGCGGAGCCTCAGAGATCCCCTTTCCTCGGAACGATCCATCAAAGGCCTCGCTCCCTTCACCGTTATCGAGAAACCATGCGCAACCTCCGACGAGAACCGGGTCCCATCCATAGGTCTGACCCTTGAGCGTGCGGTAGCGGATCCTCGAGATTTCCTCGATGATTTGGTCTTCGGGATGAAAAGCGAACGTGACGAGGTCATTTACGCCGATGAGGACAATCTCATCTCCGTTTGCAGAGAGACGGGCGATGGAACCCTGATCAATTTCGATTGAGGCGCAAACCGCCAAGGTCTCCGGATCGAGCACCAGCAACTCAGTCGAACCGGAGAAATCTCGGCCATCGGGGAGCCTCCCGCCGAAGTCCTTGGTGGCGAGAAATCCCGAGTCGAGAATCACGAAGCTGTTGTAAGGGGAATGCCGGGGGAGCGTCACAGTCGCTTTCAGCTCAAGCGAAGGACTCAAGCGATGTGCGTGGTTCCCAAAGACCACGTAGAGATCACCATTTGCGTGGACGGCGAGGCCACCGGGCCAAATCGGTCCACCTGGCAAATCGGCCGAACGTGCGAGCGTTTCGAGGGTGAGGGGGTCAATCTGTTCGACATGACACGGGGCGTCGCCACCCACGTCGTGACTCAAGAGAAAGAGTTCACCGGGATTCCTCCGGACCACCATGGTCGTGGCGATATTCAGGCGGTGGACCACCTCGTAGCGTTCATTTGGGCCGGGCACGAGCCCTCCGTGGCCTTCAATTCGTTGTTGACGTCTCGGACCACCATCTTCAGCGGGCCAAGGGCTGTTCCAGTAGCCAAGTGCACGAGTCATGAAGGTGAGAGTAGGCCATGACGCAAAGAAGTTCGTTCTTGCCGCCAGACTGGAGGTATGTCGATTCCCCAACTGAAACCCTGGAAAGCAATTGCGGTCTACTGCGGTTCAGCCAAAGGAGTGATTCCTGCCTACAGCGAAGCAGCAGCCACGCTCGGTCAAGTGCTCGTTCGTCGAGAACTTGACCTCGTCTATGGCGGAGGTTCAATTGGTCTTATGGGGGTCATTGCGGCATCGGTTATGGAACACGGCGGGCGTGTCCACGGGGTCATCACCGAAGCCCTCCACAAGAAAGAGGTTGGCAACGCGGCAATTTCTGAACTCGAAGTGGTTGCGACCATGCACACCAGAAAGGCGAGAATGGCCGATCTCGCTGATGCCTCGATCATTCTTCCTGGCGGATTCGGAACGCTCGATGAGTTCATGGAGACTGTTACGTGGAATCAGTTGGGTGTCCACGCGAAACCGTGTGGAGTCCTCAATGTTGCTGGCTTCTTCGACCCGCTCCTCGAGTTCATTGACCACGCCGTTGATCAGGGATTCATTGCTCCGCACTATGCCGACAGTTTGCTCGTAGCCGATGATCCTGACGACCTCCTTGATGCAATGCGTCGCATCGTGCTGCCTAAAGGAATCACGGTGATCCAGCCGGACGACCGTTGAACGAGACCCCGCTCGCAACGAAGATCCTTGACGTGGTTGCCCAAATTGCCGAAGGGGACCTTTGGACCTATGGCGAAGTTGCCGAGGCTGCGGGTTGCAGGAATCCAAGAGCCGTGGGCCACGCACTCAAGACGACTACTCGAGCGGTGCCTTGGCATCGAGTGATTCCAGCTTCGGGAAAACTTGCGCCGCACCTGGCTGCAGAACAAGGCAAACGGCTGGCGCAAGAGGGCCATCGGATCATCAATGGGCGAGTCACGGCGACACCAACGCATTGAGGTTCGATTCGGGTTAAAGGCGGCCGATTCGTTGGTGACCTTTAGGGTTGCAGGAGCGGCGAGTAGTCGCTTGCCACTCCAGAGGAGATCTTCATGACCTTGCCTGTTCTACAAGTCATCATTGGCAGCACGCGTCCCGGCCGAATTGGAGACCGGGTTGCCGCATGGGCAGCGGCCCAAGCAGAAGCCCACGGCGGTTTCGAGGTTGAAATCATTGATCTTGCGGAGATCGGTCTTCCTCTCTACGACGAACCTAACCATCCAATGCTCGCCACCTACGTTCACGAGCACACGAAGCAGTGGAGCGCAACCATTGGTCGTGGTGATGCCTATGTGCTCGTGTGTCCTGAGTACAACCACGGCATCAATGCCGCCCTCAAGAACGCACTCGATTTCCTCTATCACGAGTGGCAGAGAAAGGCCGTTGCCTTCGTTTCGTATGGCGGCGTCTCGGCTGGAACTCGGGCCGTCCAGCAGTTGCGCCAAGTGACGGCGGCGCTTCGGATGGTGGCAATTGTTGAATCGATTCACTTGTCGTTTCCAATGGCGCATATGGCAGAAGACGGAACCTTTGCTCCAGGTGCGGCGTCCGATGCTGCGGCAAAGGCAATGTTTGATGAAGTGGAACGATGGACGACGGCAACGAACACGATGCGAAAGGGCTAGAGCGTCGTTTCATGGCGCGTCCACGTCGACAACGATTCCGATGGGTTGTCGTTGTTGGAAGCCTTGTTGGATTGTTCATCTCCATCACCGGAATTGCTCAGCTCTACGTTGCGACGACCTCAAAGCCAATGTCGGTACCTCGAAATCTGCACTTCGTTGAAACCGGTTCCTATGCAACTCGGTACGAAGCATGGGGGAAGCCAACGAAGCATTCGATTGTGTTGCTCCATGGGGCGTTTGAATCCGTTGCCACGTGGGTTCCTCTTGCTCGGGTCCTTCAGAAGACCAACCACGTAGAGGCATATGACCTGAAGGGTTATGGCTACACCGATCACGTGGGGCCGTACACGGTCGACGCCTTGAGTCAGCAATTGGAGGCCTTCCTCCACGCACGCCACCTTGTGCACGCGGTCCTCGTTGGCCACTCACTTGGTGCGGGGGTTATTGCCGCCTTCGTGCTGAAACACCCAACCGAAGCGGCCGGAATGGTCTTCCTCGACGGTGATGGACTCTCGATGGATTATCCAGGTCGTGCCTTTCAGTCGCTCCTCATTGAGCCCTACCGGTCGGCACTCTTTCGTTCCGTTGTGAGAAGCAACTTCTTGCTGTCGACCATCTTCTCAACGGCTTGCGGTCCGGAGTGTCGACCGCTCACCTCGTCAGAACTGCAAGACCTTCGATGGCCCCTGTTGGTCGCCGGAGCGGAGCAAGCGCTCCTTGGATACATGGAGCATCCGATTGTCGGCGTCTCTCGAGCGCAACGAGAGCAATTGGGGCGCCTTCGACTTCCAGCGCGCGTGATCGCCGGTCGTGAAGACTCGGTGCTTCCACCCATTGAGGCCCGAAGAACCGCAACCGTTCTCCATGCGCCGCCTCCAACCGAGATTGTCGGAGCTGGCCATCTCGCCTTGTGGTCAGACCCGGTTGCGGTGGCGAAGCCCATTCAAGAACTGTTGACCGAGCTCGGTTGACGCCCAAGCCGCCAACAATGAAAGCCCCTCGTCAACGCTGACTTGAGGCTGCCAGTTGAGTGCTGACTCCGTTGCTCGTTGGTCAAACCAGTGCGCCATGGACAACTGCTCAGCGGCAAAGGCGGTAAGTGGTGGCTCATCGCCGCGCCAAACCCGCTCGATCACGGAGCCAAGCAGTTTTGCAAGAGGAGCAGGAATCGACGC
Source organism: uncultured Actinomycetes bacterium (assembly GCA_903874965.1). GTDB lineage: Bacteria > Actinomycetota > Acidimicrobiia > Acidimicrobiales > RAAP-2 > CAIQEU01. The sequence goes on from CAIQUD010000132.1 coordinate 42,662, forward strand.
AATCTTTCGCTCCATGCCAAAGGCAGCCAGGATGCCGTGGACGAGTTCGCCGACGGGTCGAGGATCGCCACCAGTCACGAGAAACGCTTGGCCCGAGAGCTGTGGGCTATCTCCTGTTCGATCGAGTGCCGCCACGATGGCCGCTGCAGCGTCGTCGACATACATCGTCCCAATGAGCGCTCTTCCATGATCGGGAAGAGCGAGGCGGCCCTCTGCCGCACGCTCAAGGAGTCGACCCACCAACTGCGTATCGCCTGGACCCCAAAGGAGATGTGGTCGAAGAATGATTGTCTGGGCGGTGCTCTCCTTGAGCACCAGTTGCTCGCCCAGTGCCTTTGAACGCGCATAGCGATCTCGCCCTGCATAGGCCGGGGCTTCCGCGCCTCCGCCCATGCTCGGCTCGTGGGCGAAGCCAACTGAAGGCGTTGAGATGTGGACAAGTCGACCGAGCTCGTTTGCTGCATGCACGATGTTGCTCGTTCCGACCACGTTGACCGCGTAGGCATCGTTCCAAGAGGGCTTCGGGGCGACGAGTGCAGCGAGATGAATGATCGCGTCATTGCCCTCGGCCGCCTTCATCACTGCATCTCGATCACGAATATCCCCAGTGATCGAACGATGCGGAGAGGAGGCACTTCGTTGGAAACCACAGACGTCGTCACCTCGAGCTGAAAGCGCGGCGACGACCTCCTTGCCAAGGAGGCTGCTCGACCCTGTGACGAGCACCTTCATCCTTATCGACCTTCGAGGAAGGTCGCGACTAGGTCGCGAAGCACTGTTCGGTCGACCTTCGACTGATGTCGGTGATCGACGGGGAGTGTTCCTTCAAGGACCGCCGCGAGAGGAACGTTGCTGACACGCCGAGCCTCGAGTGCCAAGTTCGGCTCCGCGAGGCGAAGTTTGCCTTGCGTGTTGAGAACGACGGTGACGACCTGGAGCCCTTCTGGCCCGACGCCAACTGCGGCGACTTCGCACCCAAGGGCTGTGGCAATTGGTCCCTCGATTGCCACCGAAGCTCGGGGGCCATCTTTGGTCGACAGGACGTGGGCAAGTCTTCCGAGAATGTAGAGGCGTCCCTCGTTGAAGTAGCCAACATCGCCCGTTCGGTGAAAGGAGATGCCGTCGAGATCGAGCGTTGATGCTTCGGACTTCGTCCAGGCGCCGTCATAGCCAGCAAACATCCACGGAGCGTTGACAAGGATTTCTCCCCACTGCCCATCGCCGAGAGCTTGGCGTGGATCAGACAAGCTCACTACCTTGACCGTGCAGCCATCAACGGGGAAGCCAACCGAGGTCCCACCGCTTGGTCCAATGAGTTCAGGGTCTTCACCGCCGGTGATCGGGAGGCACTCGGTCATCCCATACGGTGCGAGGACAAGACCGCCCGTGATCTCCTTCACCGAATGCGCAAGAGGTGCGGGAATTGGGGCTCCTGCCAAGAGCGTGCGCCCAATCGCGATCGACCTCCCCGCTGCGGTCTTCGTCAGCTGACGAGCAGAAGCAGGGGAGAGCCAAGCCGTTCCAATGGGGCCCCCGTCGCTAGCGGCGAAGAGTTCATCGAAGCCGAGCGCGCTCGGTTGGTCTATAGGGATGTCTGGTCGAACGCAAGACATTTCGAGAACTGGTGCGAGCAAGAGAAATGCGGCAAATGAGGTGGTGAAGACTTGGTCAGGTTCCGGCTGCACCAAGGCTCGAAGTGCTTCTCGCTGGGACGTCAGCGCCCCATGTGTGTAGCGGACTGCCTTTGCTGGCCCGGTTGCCCCAGAGGTGTGGACAATTGCGGCCAAATCCTCTCGATGGAGGCCCACCATTGGAAGTGCGGCATCAATGGAAGCGTCGAGGTCAAGGGCGACCCCTCGAACACCAAAGCCCGCAGCGATACTTCCCGGGGTGAAGCGAAAGAGGCGGTCACCGAGAAGTGTCCTTCTTGTTCCAATGACCATTCGAGGCGCTTGGGCTCGAAGGAGGCGCCGAATCGACCAAAGTCCTCCTGAGGGGTCGACCACTGCAAGGACTCCACCACAGCGCCACACCGCAGCGGCTGCAACGAGGAGATCTGGCGAAGGAGGAACGAGGAGGGCAACTCGGTCACCTGGCCGGAGACCTCCCATAGCCAGCACCTTCGATGCCTTCTCGGCACGTCGACCAAGGTCCTCCCACGTGAGCGAACCATCTGGACCTCGGTAGATCGTTGAAGTGTCGCTCGAATGACGTGTAAGCGAGGAAAAGACGGTCTCGTCGACCAACTGGTCATTGAGAGTGTCCGAAGCATCAGCGGGAAGTCCGCTCGCTTGTAGGTTCAGCCATTGTGCAATGACAGGCCCAACTGCACCATCGAGGAGGACCAGGTGACCCGAATTCGGGTGCCGTTCAATCGAGGCACTTGGTTGACGCCTTCGTAGATCACTGAGGAACCGGTCGTGAAAGACGGGATCCTTTCCGCCCCAGATGAGAAGGATTGGGCACGTGAGCTGGTCGAACGTCGTCCCGACCAACGCAAGTGCTTCGGCGGAGGGATCGTCAGGTCCGAGTGGAATGTCAGCGACAAAGTCTCGAACTGCCTCTCGACGATCTGCCGAGCGGTAGGGGGCGTTCAGGGCCTTTCGGTGTTCCTTGGTCGTCATTGCGGCGGTTCCGCGAACGAACATCGGTGTTCTCCTGCAGCTGAAATCAACAAGCGCTCGAGCGGCCTTGATCAGTGGAGGAACCTCCACGCCCTCGGGCTTCGCCACCGCAGTATTCGCCAAGATCAGCGCCTGCACGTTGAGGTGGCCGGCTGCGCCAACGGCGACAGGGCCTCCCCAGTCATGGGCGACGAGCACGACTGGACCGCAAACTTCCTGCCGACAGAATTGGACGAGTTCGTCAATGCGTTCGCTCAATCGACGCGGATGGTTCCTCTCGGAGTACCCCATGCCCGATTGGTCAACGGCAATCACTCTCCAGCCTGGAGCGAGTGTCGTGAGCACGTCTTTGAAGAGATACGACCAGGTTGGATTTCCGTGAACACAGACGAGCGTGCCAAGTGGACCAGCTCCCGTGTCAAGGACGTGCCAATCAACTGGTGTTCCAGCGGTGTTCAAGAACGTCACTCGACGTGACCAGGATGGATTGAGGCCAAACGAAAGGAGCTCTTCAGCGCTCGGGCTCTTTGGAGCTGACACGCGAGGCTCGCCTACCAGCGAAGTTCTGCGGCGGCGCAGTTGAGTCCCGATCCAATTCCCATGAGGAGGACTCGCTCTCCAACTTCAATGGTGTCCGCAATTGTCGACAAGGTATACGGCACGGCTGCTGGACCCATGTTGCCGAACTTCGGGTAGGTAAGTGGAACTTTGGTCATATCGACGTCGAGAAGTTCGCAGAGCTGCTCATTGTGAACCTTTGACACCTGGTGCATGACGTAGTGGTCACAATCGGACCAAGACCATCCTTCAGCAATCGCATCATCAAGTGCCTCACGTGCGAGTTTCAATCCGCTCGTTAGGAGACCAGCCGTATCGGTGCGCATGCGGTCAAGGTCGCCAATACAAAGTTCATGGTGGACGGTTGCCGCACGAGTGATACCTCCGAGGTATCGGTGGGCGTCGGATCGAATACCCCCAAGCACCATGGCAGCTGCACCTGAGCCAATCGTGAGTGAGGCAAATTGTTCGAAAACATCTTCGAGGGTTGCCGTCTCTTGACGCAGTCGACTGATGGTCGCCTCTTGGGTTTGTCGACTTCCTTCACCATCGACGATGAGCACGGTTCTCGCTTGACCCGATTCAATGGCCATTGCTGCAACGTGCATCGCATTCACAAATCCAAGACAGGCGTTGCCGAGGTCAAAGTTTCCGCACGATGCCGAGAGGCCAAGTCGGAAATGAACCGCACAGGCAACGCTCGGCTCTAAGTGGTGCTTGCTCACCGACGTCGAGATCAACAGGTCAATGTCGCTTGGCTTCAGTCCTGCAGCGGTGATCGCCTTCGCACCAGCGAGTGCAGCTGCCTCGTCGAATGGCATGCCAGCGGGCCACCAGCGGCGTTCTTGAATGCCCGCAAGCGAACCAAGCAGGCCCGGACGAACGCCAACACGTTCGAAGGTTGTCGCTAACTGTTCGTCGATCCAAGCCGAAGTGATGACCTCTGGAGCCTCGGCATGGGCAACGCTCCAGACGGAAGTAGTGGGGAACGTTGAAGGACTCGGCACCTGTCTAGGTTACGACGATCAGCGGCAGCCTGCTGACGATCGACCTCGCAATCGTCATATGCACCCAGAAACGACTATCGGGCCTCGTCGAGCCGAAGCCCAGCGAGACCCGATGGTCAGTTCAAGTAGCGCAATGAGCGCTCGTGGTTTACGGGACCAAGTTGTCCGCATCGGTGCGGGCAATCGCAATCCAGTAGACCTGCGACGGTTGCGTGTCACACTTCGCCGTGAAGCCCGTGCTCGAGACCGCAGTCACTGCACAGTTTGCGGTCGGAACGTTGGACGTCAGGTTCACGATTGGAGCACCAGTACCGAAGGCAGCGGAGAATGTCCAACTCTGCGAGTAACCGCCGGTCGTTGGCGAGAGGTTCTGCAGGTTACCTGCGAGGTACGGAGCAGCTGGACCCTGGGGACCAGTGGTTCCCTGAGGACCTGCAGGTCCGCGGGCACCTTGCGCGCCCTGCACGCCGTTTGCACCCTGAGGTCCCTGTGGGCCAGCTGCACCCTGCGGTCCAGCGGCACCCTGTGCGCCGGGAGCGCCGGGAGCGCCTTGTGCGCCAGGAGCGCCATCAGCACCCTGAGGTCCTTGAGGGCCAGCTGCGCCCTGAGGTCCATTTTCACCATTAGCGCCAGGAGCACCTTGTGCGCCAGGCGCACCGTTCTCACCTTGTGATCCAGGAGCGCCGGGAGCACCTTGTGCGCCAGGCGCACCGTTCTCACCATTGGAGCCTTGAAGTCCCTGCGGTCCAGCTGGGCCTTGGGCACCAGGAGCACCAGGAGCACCAGGAGCACCGTTCTCACCATTTGCGCCGTTGGCACCTTGTGCACCAGTTGCACCCTGTGCGCCAGCCATACCCTGAGGACCCTGAGCACCGGTCGCA
>CAIQUD010000133.1 GCA_903874965.1 uncultured Actinomycetes bacterium
CGCCACCACGTTTCGGTCGCCAACGTCGGTCGTGACGACATGGATCCCGCCCGCCTCCATGGCCCGCCGAAAACCCAAGTTCGACATCACCGTCACGGCAACAGTGTTCCCTGCGAGTCGACCTCTAGCTTTGAGATCGGTTGCGAACAGTGCCATCAGCACATCGCCGTCAACGACTCGTCCAAGTTCATCCACCGCAATGACCCGATCGGCATCGCCGTCGAGGGCGAGGCCGAGCGCACACCCTTCCTCAACAACAAGTGCTGCAAGGGCGCCAGGCGCCGTTGAACCAACACCGTCATTGATGTTGGACCCATCGGGCTGGTCTGCCATCACGAGCACTTCGGCACCGAGTCGACGAAGGACCTCAGCCGCATAGGCACTTGCTGCGCCGTTCGCACAATCAAGGGCGATCCGCAGTCCAGTGAGGTCTCGGCCTTCAACCGCCGTACAGAGGTGATCCCAGTAGGCACTCACCGAGGTGGCGTCATGGTTAATTACGCCGATGCCCTTGCCCGTTGGGCGACGAGGACTCGACGCAGGATCATTGAAGATCATTCGCAGTGCCTCTTCAATCGACGCCTCGACCTCAAGTGAGAGCTTTGCTCCACCAGGTCCAAGAACCTTGATCCCGTTGTCGCCGAAGGGATTATGCGAAGCAGAAATGACCGCACCAGGAAGCCCACGACGATCCGCCAAGAACGCAATACCTGGGGTGGCGAGGACACCAACATCAATGACGTTGGCACCTTCGGTCGTTAAGCCCGCCGCAAACGCGGCCTCGAGCATGGTTCCCGATCTGCGGGTGTCTCGACCAACAACGAAGGAGGTGGCAGGAATAACGTACGCAACCGCTCGTCCAAGAGCGAGTGCGATTTCCGCCGTCAATTCGACGTTGGCGACTCCACGAACACCATCGGTGCCGAAGCGTGCCGGCGCCATGACTACCGCTTCGAGTACTGAGGCGCCTTGCGGGCCTTCTTGAGGCCGTACTTCTTCGACTCCTTCTCGCGCGAGTCACGGGTAAGAAGGCCAGCCTTCTTAAGGCCTGGACGCGCTTCAGGGTCGAGTTCAATAAGCGAACGAGCAATACCGAGGCGAAGAGCTCCAGCTTGACCAGAGGTGCCACCACCGTCCATGGTCACGAACACGTCGTAGACCTCATCCTTGCCAGCGACCTTCAATGGCTCAACAATGGCCATGCGGTGGGTTGCGGAGGTGAAGTAGTCCTCAAAGGACCGTCCATTGACCGTGATCTTGCCGGAACCCTCAATGAGGCGAACTCGGGCGACAGCCTGCTTGCGGCGGCCAGTGGTTTGGGTGAGCGGCTTCGTCATCTCGTGCTCCTCGCTCAGCTAACTCGACGAATCGACGACGTGTCGTAATCCGTTGGCTGCTGGGCATCGTGTGGGTGGTCGGAACCGGCGTACACCTTCAACTTCGCCAACTGCTGGCGGCCGAGGGTGTTCTTCGGGATCATGCCTCGAATTGCACGCTCGACGACCGAAACCGGGTCGGTCTCGAGGAGGTCGGCATACGAGGTCTGGCGGAGGCCACCCGGGTAACCCGAGTGACGGTACGCGAACTTCTGCGATGCCTTGTTGGAGGTCATCACGATCTTGGCGGCGTTAATGACAATGACGTGGTCGCCAGTGTCACAGTTCGGAGCAAAGAATGGCTGGTGCTTACCGCGAAGCAGTCGGGCACACTCGGTAGCGAGGCGACCAAGGACGAGGCCATCGGCGTCGATGACATGCCACTTGCGGACGATCTCGGCTGGCTTGGGGGCGTAGGTAGCCACTGTGTCTGTTCCTTCGTGTCGACGGCCATCACCGAAGCGGGAGGCCTTGGTCCCCGAGACTGCTCGGAGGCCGGGTGCTCAGGTTAGGGGTTCTCGGGCTCGCAAGCAAACTGGGGGCTCACTTCCAAGAATTTTTGGGGGCACTTGACCCCCCATTCACCGGAAAATCACCATGCCCGCAACGATTACTCCCCGTCATTCTCGTCGAGATCCAAAGGGATTGGCACACCGTCCAGCATGCCAACGCCATAGGTAACACCAATGAGACACAGACCATGTCCAGGAGCGGGGTCTGCGGCTCGATGCCGATCGCTCACCGACAGCAAGAGTTCGAGTTCGTCATTGTTCGAGCGTCCAGCGCCAATCGCGACGAGTTGTCCAACCAGTGATCGAACCATCGTGTGACAGAACGCATTGGCTCGAATATCAAATCGAAGAAGACGAGCCGATGCAGGGTGTGCGGATTCACGCTGCTCAACTGACCACTTGGCCGAGAGCACATTGCGCACGATCCCCTCAAGCGGCGACGTGCCTGGAACCCGCCGGCAGAAGGATCGGAAGTCGTGGCTTCCAACGACCAATTGCGAGGCATCGTTCATGGCATCAAGGTCAAGTGGCCCATCGACGTGCCACGCCATATGACGCAGGAGCGGATCGGGGGCCAACCCCTCATCAATGAGATACCGGTAAGCGCGTTCAGTTGCCGATCGTCGAGCATCAAAGCTGTCGGCAACTTGAGCAACGGCAGTCACTTGTACTGAGGCAGGCAACTTGTGATTGAGCCCACGAAGCATGAGGCGCTCATCCATCTCCTCGCCATTGCGAGAAGCCGGTAGGTGCTCAGGTAGGTCTACGTGGACCACCTGTGCCAGGGCATGAACGCCAGCATCGGTTCGTCCAGCACACACCAAACGCGGAAGACCCTCGAGACGGCAGAGCCGTTGGAGGGCAACTTCAAGTGCTCCGGCAACCGTGACGAGTCCCGGTTGGGAGGCAAATCCGTGGAACGCTGAGCCGTCGTATGCGACATCAAGTCGCCAACGCCGAGTCACGCCAACGTGCGCTTAGACCAACTCGATGCGGGCCATAGGGGCATTGTCACCCGGACGCGGTCCGAGCTTCAAGATCCGGGTGTACCCACCTGGACGGTCCGCATACCGAGGACCGACTTCGGCGAACAACTTGTGCGCCATGTCCTTGTCTCGAATGAAGGCAACGACGAGGCGCTGCTGGTGCACGCCACCCTTCTTTGCCGCCGTGATGCACTTTTCCGCAATTGGGCGAAGTGCCTTGGCCTTGGCCTCAGTCGTGACGAGTGATTCCGCCGCGATGAGCGAGGCAACGAGGTTTCCCATCATTGCCTTCTGGTGTGAAGCAGATCCACCGAAGCGGCGTCCGCGTTTTGGAGTCGCGAGCATTAGTCCTCAGCTTTCAGGGAAAGGCCACGCTCATCGAGCTTCACGAGAATCTCGTCGAGCGACTTCTGACCAAAGTTGGTGATGTTGAGCAGATCATTCGGCGTCCGACGGAGCAATTCCGCAACGGTGTTGATCTGCGCGCGCTTGAGGCAGTTGCGAGGACGCTCGGTCAGGTCGAGGTCTTCGACGCGAAGGTCGAGGTCAGAGTTGACCTGGGTCATTGAACCCGTGTCACCCAACTCGAGACCCTGAGGAGCTTCTTCCAAGGCGGCAACAAGGCCAACCAAGTTCTGCAGCGTCTCTCCAGCCGAAGCAAGCGCCTCGCGAGGTGAGATCGAACCATCGGTCTCAATTTCAAGAACGAGACGGTCAAAGTCGGTCGTGTGCTCGACGCGAACTGGCTCGATCTGGAAGGTGACGCGACGAACAGGCGAGAAGATGGAGTCAATCGGAATCACGCCAATGGCGCTCGTCCGCTTGTTGCGATCGGCCGAGACGTAGCCCTTCCCGCGCTCAACCGTGACATCGAACGCAAGGCGTCCCTTGCCGTTGAGGGTGGCGATGCGAAGGTCTGGGTTGAGCACTTCGACGTCTGCGGTGACTTGAAGGTCAGCGCCAGTTGCTTCGCCTGGGCCCTTCTTGTCGAAGTGCAGGGTAACTGGCTCGTCAGAGTGCACCGTCAAGAGCAGGTCCTTCAAGTTCAAGATGATGTCGGTGACATCTTCCTTGACGCCAGCAATCGTGGCGAACTCATGGAGTGCCTCTTCAAAACGCACTTGGGTGACTGCTGCTCCAGGAATGGAGGAAAGCAGCGTGCGGCGAAGCGAGTTGCCGAGGGTGTGCCCGAAGCCAGGGTCGAGTGGTCCAACGGCGAACCGCTGAATGTTGTTCTCGACTTCGCCAAGGGCCTCGACGGTTGGGCGTTGAATGATCAGCATATTGGGCTCCTAGGGTGCGGTCTGATTACTTCGAGTACAGCTCGACGATGAGCTGCTCGTTGATGGTCTCGTCAATTTGGGCACGCTCAGGTGCGGCCAAGATGGTCACGGCAAAGCCATTGTCGCCCTTTTCGAGCCACACTGGCAGTGAACGCTCGAGCGTATCGAGGTTGCGACGAACATTGAAGTTCTCACGAGTCACGGTCTTGAGCGTCACGATTTCGCCTGCGCGAACTCGGTAGGACGGAATCGTCACTCGCTTGCCGTTGATCTGAATGTGTCCGTGACGAACGAGCTGACGTGCCTGACTGCGGCTTGCACCCCAACCGGCTCGGTAGACAACGTTGTCGAGGCGAAGCTCAAGCATCCGAAGGAGGTTCTCGCCAGTGATGCCAGGGGCGCGGTTGGCCTCGGCGTACATGTTGCGGAACTGTGCTTCGAGGACGCCGTAGATACGACGAGCCTTCTGCTTCTCACGCAGCTGGGCGAGGTATTCCGATCCCTGACGCATGCGGTCACGTCCGTGCTCACCTGGTGGGTAGGCGCGGCTGTGGCGGTCAGTGACCGCCTCGGAGACTGGGCATTTGAGCGAGTAGCAACGCTCGCCCTTCAAGAACAATTTGGTGCGCTCCCGGCGGCAGAGCCTGCAGACGGGTCCGGTGTAACGGGCCATTTCTCAGATACTCCTAGACCCGGCGCCGCTTCTTGGGGCGGCAGCCGTTGTGGGGGATGGGGGTGACATCTTTGATGCCGACGACTTCAATGCCAGCAGCGGCAATGGAGCGAATAGCGGTCTCTCGACCGGAGCCAGGTCCACGAACAAGCACGTCAACCTTCTTGACGCCGTGCTCCATGGCAGCCTTGGCACACTTCTCTGCGGCGAGCTGAGCGGCAAAAGGGGTTGACTTGCGGGAACCCTTGAACCCAACGTTACCTGCAGACGCCCAGGCAAGCACATTGCCGTCTGGGTCAGTGATCGAAACGATCGTGTTGTTGAACGAACTCTTGATGTGAGCAACGCCGTGCGCAATGTTCTTGCGCTCCTTGCGGCGGGGCCGACGTCCCTGTGTGGGCTTCGCCATTACTTCTTCACCTTCTTCTTTCCAGCGACCGTCTTCTTCGGGCCCTTACGGGTACGGGCGTTCGTGTGGGTGCGCTGTCCACGGACTGGCAGACCCTTGCGGTGCCGGATGCCCTGGTAGCAGTTGATCTCAATCTTGCGACGAATGTCCTGAGCAACGTCACGACGAAGGTCACCTTCGACGGTGAGCTGCTCGTCAATGAACGCACGAAGTCGGTTGACTTCTTCCTCGGTCAAGTCGCGAACGCGGGTGTTCGGGTCGGTGCCCGTTCCTTCGCAGATCGACTTGGACGTGGTGAGTCCGATTCCGTAGATATAGGTAAGGGAAATCTCCAACCGCTTCTCGCGGGGGATGTCCACTCCAGCAATACGAGCCATTGGTTTCCTTTCAGCCCTGACGCTGCTTGTGGCGCGGATTTGCGCAAATCACTTGAACGCGCCCATGGCGCCGGATGACTTTGCACTTGTCGCACATTTGCTTGACACTTGGACGGACCTTCATGGCCTCTTCTTCTTCCAGACGGGTGGTTGGTACGAACTACTTATAGCGATACGTAATGCGGCCACGGGAGAGGTCGTAAGGCGTGATCTCGACTTGGACCTTGTCGCCCGGGAGGATGCGAATGCGATGCATCCGCATTTTCCCCGAGGAGTGGGCCAATACTTGGTGGCCATTCTCGAGTTCAACGCGGAACATGGCGTTCGGCAACGGTTCGGTGACCGTTCCCTCCAGCACGATGGCGTCTTCCTTAGGCTTCGGCAGGTGACTCTCTCCTCAACTCGTTCTTCCCGCGGCGTCACCCATGCAACCGGGTTGCAGGGCTCCGGCGACCTCTCGCAAGAGAGGCGCGCAGGCAGGGCTTGCCATACTACCCGCGTTCGCGAGGAACGCCAACCCGGAGGTTCTCCTGCTGATTTCGACCCCATTATGCAAGGGTGAAGACCTCCGGACCGTTCTCGGTCACACAGATGGTGTGCTCGACGTGACACGAGAGTTTGCCGTCAAGCGTGACTACTCCCCAACCGTCTTCTAAGACGTAGGTTTCTTCGGTGCCAATGTTGATCATTGGCTCAACGGCGAAGACCATGCCGACCTTCAACTTTGGACCAGGGTTGCCTGGCCAGTAGTTCGGCACCTGCGGCGACTCGTGCATTGCCGTGCCAATTGCGTGGCCGACGTACTCACGAACGACACCAAAACCAGCAGCGACCGCAACCTTCTCGACCGCACGGCCAACTTCATGAAGACGGTTCCCCGCCGTCAGTTGGTCGATGCCAGCCCAGAGTGACCGTTCAGTCACTTCTATGAGCCGAGCTGCCTCTTTTGAAATCGAACCAACGCCTGCGGTGTAGGCCGCGTCACCGTGATAGCCCTCGATGATCGCACCACAATCGATCGAGATGATGTCGCCTTCTTCGAGGACGTACTCCCCCGGAATGCCGTGGACGACCATTGAATTGGGCGAGGTGCAGATCACCGCAGGAAAGCCGTGGTAGCCAAGAAAGTTCGACCGCGCGTTCCGACGCTCCAAGACTTCACGAGCGACGAGATCGAGTTCACGTGTGGTGATGCCTGGCCGAATCGCTTCACGAGTCTTCTCGTGCATCTCCGCCACTACCTTGCCGGCACGGCGCATCTTGTTCAGCTCATCGGGCTGACGAATCACGCTTCACTCCGACGAGCCTCGATGGCCGAGACAATGCGCTCCATGACTTCCGCTTCGCTGCCAACCGCATCAATGCTCTTGAGCAGACCGCGCTTCTCGTAGAACTCCATGAGCGGCATCGTCGACTCTTCGTAGACGTCCAAGCGCTTGGCGACGGCTTCTGGGGTGTCGTCTGCTCGCTGCTCGACGTTGCCCCCGCAGGTATCGCAAATCCATTGAACGACCGGAGGGGTCGCAAGGGAGTAAATCTTCCCGCAGTCCTTGCAGGTGCGACGTCCAGCAATTCGGTCGAGGACCATGGCTCTTGGGACATCGAGCTCAATTGCGAGGTCGATCTTGAGGGGAAGCAGACGTGCCTCTAAAAGTTCTGCTTGACCAATGCTTCGAGGAAACCCATCAAGAATGAATCCACGCGACGACACGTTTCGCTCTCGCAGTCGCTCCCCAACCATGTCCATGACGATTTCGTCGGGCAGGAGCCGTCCGGCATTCATGATTTCTTGTGCCTGCAGTCCAAGTGGCGTCTTGTGCTCAACGTGAGCACGAAGCATGTCGCCAGTTGAGATGTGCGGGACTGAGTAGTGGTGGCTCAGACGGACGCATTGCGTGCCCTTTCCTGAACCCTGTTTCCCGAGGACGATGAGCCTCACGCCAGGTGTCATCACAGGCCTACTTGAGGAAGCCCTCGTAGTTACGCATCATCAGCTGGCTGTCAATCTGGCGCATGGTCTCGAGAGCAACACCGACGGAAATAAGCAGCGTGGTTCCATAGAACGGGAACCGATTGATATGCCATGCGGCCATGAGAAGGCTTGGCACCACGGCGACCGCACCAAGAAAGAGTGCGCCGACGACGGTCAACCGATTGAGAAGGTGAACGAAGTACCGCTCGGTGGGTGCTCCTGGGCGAATACCTGGGATGAAGCCACCCTGCTTGCGAATCATGTCGGCCTGCTGGTACGGGTCAAATGCCACGTAGACGTAGAAGAACGTAAAGGCGACGATCAAGACGAAGTAGAGACCGATGTACACGAGACTCGTTGGGGTGAGCGACTTACTGACCCAGGTCTGGAACGCAGGCCAAGGAAGAATATTTGCTAGCAACACGGGAATGTACAGGACCGAGCTGGCAAAGATGATCGGGATAACACCCGACTGGTTCACCTTGAGCGGAATGTACGTCGACGAGCCGCCATACATTTTTCGACCAACGACGCGCTTGGCAAAGGTCACCGGAATACGGCGTTGGCCTTGGTCCATGAAAACAATCACGACCAGCAACAGCAGCGATACAAAGAGGATGACGACGAACTTGAGCGTTCCACCCTCAGCGAGGACTGCCTTGCCACCTTGCGGAATGTTCGCAACAACATTGGCGAAGATAAGGATGGACATTCCTTGACCAATACCGCGTTGGGTAATGAGTTCTGCCAGCCACATCACGAATGCCGTACCGGCAGTCAAGAGCAGCACCATGAAAGCTGCAAGTGGGATCGAGAACTTTGGAATCAAGTCAATGTTGGTGCCGATGAGCGCCTGATCGTGGCCGTGGAACGCATAGACGAGACCGGTTGACTGCAGCAAGGCAAGCGCAACGGTCAAGTAACGGGTTGTCTGGGTGATCTTCTTCTGACCAACCGCTCCCTGATCACGCCACTCCGTCAGTTTCGGAATAACCGTCGTCAAGAGCTGGATGATGATCGAGCTCGTGATGTACGGCATGACACCGAGTCCAAAGATGGCCATGCGCGAGAGTGCGCCACCACTGAAGAGGTTGAGGAAACTCGCAACCGAGCTGGAGCTCGTCGCCGCTTGCAGCTGCTGAATCTTCGACCAGCTCACCCCAGGAACTGGAACCGTGGCCCCAAACTGGTAGAGGCAGATCACGGCCAAGGTGAACAACACCTTGTTCCGAAGGTCAGCGACCTTGAAGATATTTGCCAGGCGGCTCAGCACAAGATCGACCTAGCGGTTGGCGTGTGCGTTGCCCTGTGCAGCGGGACGACCGCCACCAAAGGGCATCGGGGCCTTGGTCACGGTGCCGCCGGCTGCCACGATCGCCGCTTCGGCGCTCTGACTGAAACCGTGGGCAGTGACGTTGATGGCCTTCGAGAGTTCGCCGCGTCCAAGGACCTTGATGAGGTCCTTCTTCTTCGCCAACCCATGCTCGACAAAGGTGTCGAGGGTGACTTCGGCCAATCCGAGTTCGGCCAGCGCGTCGAGGTTCACCGGGGTGTACTCCACGCGGAATGGGTTGTTGAAACCGCGAAGCTTTGGCACCCGCATGAGCAGTGGCAACTGGCCACCCTCGAACTGGTGAGGAATCTGGCGGCGAGCCTTTTGACCCTTGGTTCCGCGACCTGCAGTCTTTCCACCCTTACCGGCAATACCGCGACCTACGCGGCGCTTGGCTTTGGTTGACCCAGGTGCTGGGGAGAGATCATGGAGCTTCACTGTTGGACCTCCGTCACGGTGATGAGGTGGGGAACTCGGGCAATCATTCCGCGAATCTCGGGACGATCTGGGAGTTGGTTGGTCTTGCCAATGCCACGAAGTCCGAGGGCACGAAGCGTACCGCGGTGCTTGGGCTTGGTTCCGATCGATGATCGAATTTGAGTGACTTGGAGCATTTTGTCAGCCATGGTTATCGAGCCTCGGTGTAGAGCTCACCATCGCGCTTGCGCTCACGGTAAGCCTGGAGAACACCACCAGGGGTGATCTCTTCTGGTGTCTTTCCACGCAGAGCCGCAAGTTCATCAGGACGCTTCAGTCCCTTGAGACCTGCCACCGTTGCGTGCGCAACATTGATGCCGTTCGACGAGCCAAGCGACTTCGCCAGCACGTCACGAACCCCTGCCATTTCCAGGATGGCGCGAACTGCACCACCGGCGATGACGCCAGTACCTGGAGCAGCGGGCTTCAAGAGCACACGTCCAGCACCTGACTCACCAATGATTGGGTGGGTGATGGTGGTTCCGGCGAGTGGAACTTCGAACATGTTCTTCCGGGCTTCTTCAATGCCCTTCTGCACGGCGAGTCCAGCTTCTTTGGCCTTGCCGTAGCCAAGACCAACCTTGCCATTGCCATCACCAATGACCATGAGGGCGGTAAAGGAGAACCGACGTCCACCCTTCACCACCTTGGCCACGCGGTTGACCTTGATCGTCCGCTCTTCATACTGCTGTGGCTCTTGCATTCCTAGAACTCCAGTCCTTCGGCTCGCAGCGCTGTCGCCAGTGCCGCAACCCGTCCGTGGTAGGCGAAGCCGCCTCGATCGAAGACCACCGTGGTGATCCCTGCTGCCTTCGCCCGCTCGGCAAGAAGCTTGCCCACCGCTTCAGCACCGGCAATGTTGGAACCGCTCACTGAAATCGCTGCTTCGACGCTCGACGCTGAAGCGAGAGTGGCTCCAGCAAGGTCGTCAATGATCTGTGCGGAAATGTTCTTGTTCGAGCGGCTCACGGCAACGCGCGGACGAACCGCGGTGCCAGCAACCTTGAAACGAACCCGGTCATGACGACGGATTCGAAGCTCGCGAGTAGATCTGCC
>CAIQUD010000134.1 GCA_903874965.1 uncultured Actinomycetes bacterium
CCCGTGCTTGCGCTGAGGAAGCTGCTCTCGCTTCGTGGCGAGCATTTCAAGGCTCCGGGTGAGAACCCGACGGGTCTCACTCGGTGCAATGACGTCGTCGACGTAACCACGCTCAGCCGCTTGATACGGGTTGGCGTAACGCTCGGCGTATTCATCAACGAGTTCTGCTCGACGCGCGACTGGGTCTTCTGCCGTCGTCAGCTCACGTCGGTAGACAATCTCAACGGCACCAGCTGAGCCCATGACCGCCAACTCCGCCGAAGGCCAGGCATAGGCGAGGTCGCAACCAATGGACTTCGAGTTCATAACGACATACGCACCGCCATAGGCCTTCCTCGTGATGATCTGAATACGAGGGACCGTGGCTTCGCAGTAGGCGTAGAGCAACTTGGCACCGTGCTTGATGATGCCGTTGTACTCCTGGTCGGTTCCTGGCATGAATCCAGGAACGTCCACGAAGGTAATGAGCGGAATATTGAACGCATCACAGGTCCGCACAAACCGGGCAGCCTTCTCCGAGGACTCAATGTCGAGCACACCTGCGAGCACGCTTGGCTGGTTGCCAACAATGCCAACTGGGCGACCATCAATGCGAGCAAAACCACAGGTGATCTGGGCGGCGAAGCGCTGGTGGACTTCCAAGTACTCGCCATCGTCAACGACCGACTGGATGATGGCCTTCATGTCATAGGGCATGTTGGAGGAGACGGGAAGAATCGTGTCGAGCTCAGGACAGAGTCGATCCGGGTCGTCACCTGATTGATCCCTCGGGGGCTCTTCGACGTTGTTGGACGGCAGGAAGGACAACAGGAACTTCACTTCATCGAGACAGCTGTATTCGTCAGGAAGAACGAAGTTGGCAACTCCGGACTTGCTCGCGTGGCTCATTGCGCCACCGAGTTGCTCCAACGTCACGTCTTCACCAGTCACGGTCTTGACGACATCTGGTCCAGTGATGAACATGTGACTCGTTTGGTCGACCATGAAGATGAAGTCGGTCATGGCCGGGCTGTAGACCGCGCCACCTGCACAAGGGCCAAGAATCACCGAGATCTGCGGAATGACACCAGACGCTTGAACATTGCGCCGGAAGATGCCTCCATAGGAGTGGAGTGAGACCACGCCTTCTTGGATTCGAGCTCCAGCGCCGTCATTGAGGCCGATCATTGGCACGCCGAGGCTGTGTGCCAAGTCCATGATCTTGTGAATCTTCTCGGCGAAGACTTCACCGAGGGCACCGCCGTAGACAGTGAAGTCCTGAGAGAAGACGCAGACCTTTCGACCTTCAACCGTTCCGAATCCGGTGATGACCCCATCGGTATAGGGCCGGTAGTCCTCAAGGCCCATGCCATGAGCTCGGTGACGAGCGAGCATGTCGAGTTCTTGGAAGGACCCTTCGTCTAAGAGGTAGTCAATCCGCTCTCTTGCGGTGAGCTTGCCCTTGGCATGCTGGCGCTCGACGGAAGCGGGACTTCCCGCCGCCATTGCTTGCGCTCTGCGCTCATTCAGACCGTCGACCAACTGCTGCATCGTGTGCTCCATGAAGGAGAACGATACAAGCCGGACGGAGCGTCCTACTCCTGGACGAGCTCGATCAAGGTGCCAAAGGACGTCTTCGGGTGCACGAAGGCCACGGTCGTGCCGCGTGAGCCTGGCCGTGGCGCCTCGTCGATGACTCGCCCACCCATGGCCTTGATGGACTCAAGGGCGACTGCACAGTCAGCCACGCGGTAGCCAATGTGGTGAAGACCTTCACCCTTGTTGGCCAAATACTTCGCCACTGGCGAATCGGGCCGGGTTGGGGTCAGCAGCTGCACGTAGGAGTCCGCGACTTTGAGCAGCGCCTCTTCAACGCCATCAGACTCGACCCGCTCGCGGTGATCAACGGTTGCACCAAAGGCTTCCGTGTACCAAGCAATGGCCGCTTCGAGGTCGTTGACCGCAATGGCAACGTGGTCAATTTCCGTGAGAAGTAGTTCAGTCATGTCGTCTCCTAGGCGCCGTGTCGGCGGAAAATGGTCAGGCGGTCTTCACCAACTTGGGCACGAAGCTCAGGATTGGTGATCCCGAGGCCTTCGGTTGGCGCAGCACAGAGCACGCCAATCTTGCCCTCATGCAGGTTGTGGTGGACCTGGAAGGCAGCCTCGCCAACCGTGTCAAGGGTCTCAACGGCCGACAGCGGAGGAACAATCTTTCCCTCACAGATGAGTTGGTTGGCTGCCCAAGCTTCTCGGTAGTTGGCGAAGTGCGAGCCAATGATGGACTTGAGCTTCATCCACAG
>CAIQUD010000135.1 GCA_903874965.1 uncultured Actinomycetes bacterium
CCACGTCCTTCCGGTGATCGCCCATACGGCGGCGGTGGCGGAGCTCGAGGGCCTCGTCCACAAGGCGACCGTCCCTACGGAGATCGACCACGTCCTTCTGGTGACCGTCCCTCCGGTGATCGCGGAAGAGGCTCTAGCGATCGAGGTCGCTCATCGTGGGAGCCGCGAGAAGGTGGAGATCGTCCATACGTCAGTCGATCAAGTCGGAACCCATGGGTACAAGATGCACCGCAGAAGAACATGCCGCAAGGCTGGGGTGGGGTTGCGCGAAGAGGTGCTGAGCAGGTTGGGCTGAGCAATGAAGAAGCAGGGCACAAGGGCGACGTGCAGTTTGGTGCGCCAGTAGAAGGTCCCGCCCAACAAGACGTTTGGGTTCGGACTGATCCTGGAGCAACGAAATCTGCGACCTCGGGAGAACGGCCTCAACTTGTTACGAAGCGAACCGGTGGCAGGGATCGGCCGTTGCCCGCCGACATCGCCGGCGAGATTCGCAAGGCTGCTGATTCAGCCACAGCTCACCGACGTGAGGTGCTCGTTTCTTACATGACTGACGCAATGCAGTCCTACGAGCGGCATCGTTATGGAGAAGCGATTGCCTCCCTCCGCCCTCTGCTTGATGAAGTTCCAAATGTTCCAGCCGTGCGTGAGATTGCCGGCCTCGCAAACTATCGAGGTGGTCGCTGGCGCGATGCAGCGAAGCACCTCGATGTCTATTTCACGCTTACGGGAGATCCTCAGTACCTCCCAGCGGAAATGGATTGCCAACGAGCGCTTGCGCACCCACGTTCAGTGAAGAAGCTCTACGAGCGGCTCCGTGATCTCTCTCCTGAGCCGGACGTTCTCGCCGAGGCGCGCATTGTCTACGCAGGCGCACTTGGCGACCGTGGTGAATTGACGGAAGCAATTGCGGTTCTCGTTGGGGAAGGTGGCGCCAAGGTGTTGCGGAACCCATCAGGTCGCCATGTGCGTCAGTGGTACGCCCTCGCAGATCTCTACGACCGAGCTGGCGACCTTCCCGCAGCCAGGGAATGGTTTGCCAGGATCTACGCAGCCGAGCCCGATGCCTATGACGTTCGAGATCGCCTTGAAGCGCTCGGCACGGGGAAGCCAAAGAAGAACCGAAAGACTACGAAGGTGCCGGTTTCAAAGAAGAAACTGTGACCTGATCAATTTGGTATCAGAACTGATACCATTTGGATATGGAACTTGGTCAGGTCATTGCAGAGGTTCGAAAAGAATCAGGTCTGAGTCTTCGTGCCACCGCAATCGTCGCGGAGACTTCACACTCGACATTGAGTGCTTACGAACAGCGGCGAGTCGACCCAAGTGCGGGAGTCATCAACCGCGTCGCCAACTCGCTTGGATTTGATCTCGATTGTCGAGTGAGTGGTCGAGTGAGAAGCAGTGGGGGACTTGATCGAGGGAAAGAACTCGAGCTCGTTCTTGATCTTGCCGATGAATTTCCCAAGAAGGCACCGGCGAATCTCGATGGGCCAGTGCTTGTGCGGCAATGAGACTCGTTGATCAAATTCTTGCCGTTGATTCGACCCTGACGACCGCGAAGCTGAAGTTCGGTTTCGGTGGAGCCTTAGCGCTCGCCTGGTGCACTGAGCAAGCTCGGGGGACGATTGACATTGATGTCAATATCTTTGTCACGACGAATGAAGTGCCTGTGGTCCTTGCCGCTCTCCCAGATGGCGTCGTGGTCACCGAAGAGGCTCGGCAACTCCTTGAGCGTGATGGCCAGGTCCGGCTCTTTTGGGACACGACGCCGATTGACCTCTTTCTCTCGGTCGCTCCTTTTCATCACGAAGTAGGTAGCCGGCTTCGCTTCGAAACCTTTGGTGGTCGACAGGTGCCTTTTCTCAGTTGCGTCGATCTCGCACTCTTCAAAGTAC
>CAIQUD010000136.1 GCA_903874965.1 uncultured Actinomycetes bacterium
CTTGCGACCGCTGCCGAGCAGATCTAGTGCCCGCTGGCGGAACTCCGGCGAGTAACCCTTTTGTCCCATTCTGTCCTCCTGTCAGGACAGCAGCCTAGGAATCCAAGCAATCAGACTCCACTAGACCCAGGGCACACCATCTGGACCGCAGGGACCTAGTCCGCGGTGCGAGAGCCTTTGAATGCCTTCGATCCAATCGGATAGCTGGTTCCAAGTAGAACCCGTTGGGGCTACCAAACGGTATTCGTCAGGTAGGGAAGGTCAAGGAGTCATCGCATACTCATCAGGCACCCCTTCCTGTGAGCCTTAGTTCACTATCGGGTGCACGGAAAGTTGGGTCAACTCCAAATTGATTTTGTGATAGTCAATTGATGTGATTTTAAGAGGCCGAAATCTAGTTGTATCTGCCACACTGCTGAGTCTCTTCCTCGCAGCCTGCAGTTCTCAGCCGAGCAGCTCGTCAGGTAATCATGGGAAAGTATTTGTCCTCCGAGGAACATCGACGTGCACTTCCGATATACCTCTTCAGACGTTCCAAGACGGGACCCTACCGCAGTATCCATCATTGAAAAACGTGGAAATGTCGGCTCGCAATGGCGGTCTGATTGTGACCTTGAAATTCGAGAGATCACTTCCTTCTTTCATGGATTACGGTGAACTTGTCATGATTACTTTGCAACTCTCTAGCTCTCAGAGTCCGAATGCGTCCCACTCGAAGCTGCTGGATCTTTCCATCGATCAAGCCAATTCTGCAAAGGTCGGGTGGAGCGCTCACAGTGGCTCCGTCGCACTCAACAAAGGCAAAGACGTGAGTCCTCCAGAAGTCCAAGGAGATTCCGTAGTTGTAGTTTTTCCTAAGGATTCTCTCTTTGGTTGGGATACTCAACCCTTCTATTGGACTGCCGAAGAAAATGTGCAGAATCTCATCGGTTCGGATCGAGGAGTGACCTTCTGTCCCGTTCCCGGTAATGGAATAGATCAGTTTGGAACCGCACATTGGCTGGAGACGGATCCCGTTAGGTTCCCGAGTGTCTCAACCTCCTCGCTGGCGGTGCCAGATTCCTTCCCTTCAACTCAATCTTCAACGACAACAACTATGCAAGCACCAGCAGAGGTCAGTCCGCCTTCTGTCGCTCCACCCGATACCACTCAACCCCCGATGCCTCGCATGGCGACCTTGGACGACGTACGAGGGTCGGAGCCAGAGGTGGCAAAAGCCGCCATTACTGGAGCGGGCTTCAATTTGAGTGTCATCTCGGTGTTCCGGGACACGAACGCTCAGGGGAACGTCACTGACCGTTGTGCGAGCGATCCTGAACTCCCTCCGGGCGATCGGGGAATGCCCAGTGGTTCGATCATGACCCAGTCCCCGCCCGGCAATGAGATGTACCCAATCGGGACAACTGTTGTTCTGGGAATCTGCCCCTGAGTCAATCAGGTTGAATCCTCGCCATGGTCGGCTCCAAGATCGTGAGCACTCTGCGTACTCATCGCATACTCATCGAGCTGAATTCCCATGGATCGATGTGGACGAAGATTGACTAGAATCGTTGGTACACAAGCGATCTAGGACACACATGGATACCATTTCGATCTGTGGCACTCAGATGGCTGGTCTGACTTCAAGATGTAGACCGCGGGTGCGTGGATGCGACTTGGGGGAGGACTAATCCCCCTTTGAGTCACTCGGCGACCTCGGCGCAGTGATGAGCAGGCCTCGAGGGTGGCCGGACTCACAACGACGCTCCTCGCCAGGCGACGACCGCACGATCCATCGCTCGCGCATCGCAGGAGCCCCACCCGTGGACCGCACGCACGACCGGTCGCGTTCCGGTCAGGCGGGTGGATGCTCCTACCCGACGGTGAAGGTGATCGAGTCGCTGCTCGACGCCGCAGCCGACGTCCGTTCCAGCCGTGCGGTCACCACATGGTTCCCCCGCCTTCGGAACCTGAGGGAGGTCGAGGCGACGCCCGCCGTCACTGGACAGCGAGCCACGACCCGCTTGCCTTTGGAGAACACCACCACGCCGGTTTCTGCAGAGGTCGTGGCGGTGAGCGTGACGCGGTCGCCCACCCTCGGTGCAGTGGTGCTGGCCGCAAGGCTCGTCGTCGTCGGCGCCCGTGGTGTCGATCTGCGGACGATCGTCGTTGGTCCGGAACCACCCGCGTTGATGGCGACCACCTCGCAGTCGACGGGAACCCCATTGGGGGCGGTGATGTCGAACTCGAGGGCAGTGGTCGTCGTCGCCTGGACCGGGTTCCCCCAGATCACCCGATACCCAGAAGGATCGGGGCCTCCATTCGAAGCCGGCGGCTGCCAGGCAAGGTGGAGCTGATGATCGCCCGGGATGACCAGAAGGCCAGTGACGCTTCCGGGTGGCGAGGGCACCTCGCCGATCGATCGGAAGGAGACCCGGTCGAACAGCACCGACGAGAGCGCAGAGGAAGTGGCAAAGGTCAGGTCCGCTGACACGGCGCCGTCGGGCGCCACCACCGAGGCGGTGGCCTTGGCCAACCCTGGGCTCGACTCGATGAACGATCCCGTCGCGTCGCCAAGGAAGGCGCCGCTCGCATCGAGGAAGCTGACCGTCCACTGGACGTCGCCTTTGAGCCAGCACGACAGAAGATGCGCCCTGCCGGCGCTCACGCCGGCGACGTGCTGGGTGGCCCCGGCGTACCCTGCCAGCTCGAGCAGGTGGGTCCCTCCTCCGGCGATCGGTGCGACGCTCGTTTCGGCGTAAGTCTTCACGGTTGCGGTGCCCGTTCGGAGCAAGAGGTGGATCGTCGACTCCTTCTGGATGTCGTAGTCGGAAAGGGTGCGACCGTCCTCGAGGTGCTTGCCGGCGAAGATGAGGTCATCCATCGAGGGCGGGATGCCTTCCTTGTCCTGGATCTTCTGCTTGACGTTGTCGATCGAGTCAGAGGGCTCGACTTCGAGCGTGATCGTCTTGCCGGACGGGGTTTTGATGTAGATCTGCACTGCTGCTCCCTCGGATCGGACCTAGTGGCGGCTTGGCGTCAACGAAGGTCGGTGCACGATGACGGTCACGTGTCGGCCCGAGACCAGGCCCTCGAGCTCGTTCGGTACCGGGTCGACGAAGGAGAAGCTTCCCTGGCCCGGGGTCACCTCGACCTCGGTCGCATACCCGAGGGACCGGAGCCGGCTGAGCGCCTCGGCGAGCGGTGACCGTCCATCGTCGAAGCGGAGGTCGGCGCAGAGCAGCACCACCACCCCGGTCGGGGCGAGCAGCCGGACCGCCTCGCTGAGGAAGCGCAGCGACAGCTCCTGTCCCGTCGGACCTCCGTCGGCGCACACCTCCCCCCCGGCGGCGGACGAAGGGACCCATGGCGCGTTGGAGACCACCAGGTCGAATGCATGATCCGGCAGCCCGTGACCGATGTCCGTGCGCAGGACGGACATCCTCGATCGACGGACGGGATCGAGCAGCTCGCGGGCCACCGCGGCGGTCGCCACGCTCGACGGCGTGAGATCGGTGGCCGTCACGTGGTCGTAGCGGGAGGTGAGGAAGGCGGCGACGAGTCCCGTACCAGTGCCGAGATCCACGGCGCGGCCGCCACCGAGGCCGAACCGCCAGGCTTTCTCCAGGAGGATCCAGGTGTCAGGCCCGCTATAGACGCGCGATCCGGGCTGGTGGGCCGACGGCTCGATGGCGAGGGTGTCAAGGCCCACGAGCAGTGAGCAGCCCAGCCTGATCCGGCCTTCCCCGTCGCAGATCGCCACACCGCTGGCCAGGCAGGCCGCAAGGCACTCAGGTCCACCGAGCAGACCGGACGCGACGTCGGGCTCGACCGCTTCCCCCGTGATGAGGGACACGAGATCGGCGTCCTGAGCGGCATCCTCGATGTTGCTGGCGTATCCGGCCGCCAGCGCCACCCCTCCGAGGTGTCGGAGGGCTCCGACGGTCAGGGCATCCGACAGGATCGTGTCGGCCACAGTCTCAGCCGCAGGCCGGACTGCCCCGATCGTGGCCGTCAAGACAGGACCCAACCGGCCGTAGCGTTCAAACCTGACGTCAGCTCGAAGCTGCCGTTGAAGACGAGCTCTGGACCGGTGCGGAACGTGGCCGCACTCCCGGCAACGACGAACGGTGGGGCCACGCTCCCTGCGACGACAGCGGCCGTCCCGGAGATCGCTAGTGCCAAGAGTCGTCGCCTGCTGATCGTTTCGAACACCCTCCTCACTTTACCAGCATCCACTGTCACCTCAGTACTGGTAGATCGGGTCTCAGTGTCATTGCTGCCACGATCATCCTCCAGGACGACTCAGCCCAGATCCGAGAGAGCCTGCGAGGGATCATCGGCCAGCCCAGGAAGAAGAGGGCCTTTCACTGGAACGTTGAGGGCTCAGAGATCCGTGCACGAATGATTGCGTGCTTGGCAGAGATCGGAGCCGCCCAGCATCTTGAGGATGAATCGCTGGCAGTCCCGAGGCACGACGTGCGGCGCTCCAGCGTGACTACTTCTTGCTCGCGAGTTCTCCCCATTGCAACGAGCGCAGGGCTCCGCTGCGACGGATGTCAGGCCGCTGCACCATCTGCATGAAGTCGCCCCCCGGCTTCGCGGCCTGCGATCACCGATTGATCCTGTCCTCAAGGCTCTTGAGCCTCGTGACCAAGGGTCAGAAGGTTGCTTGGGTCAAAGGGGTCTACTCGCGTCGCGTGGTAGGACACACATGGAGTTCTGGACGAAGACGAGGTAGCGGAGCTTTCAAAGCATCTGAGCCTTCTTCTCGATTTCAGCTTCGAGATCCTTGAGTGTTCCCTTTCGAGCTGCTCCCGCGATCAGGAGCGCAAGCCCAGGGATCAGCCATGCATTCAAGCGGATCGCCAAAGGATCTCCCTCCGACTCCCGGCCAACGAAGAAAAACCAGCCAGCGCTATCAATACGAACGTAGAGCAGATCATCGAGTCGAAGGGTGTTCACCCTCTCTCCATCTTCAAGGCACACCACAACTTCCCTCGGCGAGACCTCGGCAGTGACTGCCTTCGAGTGGGTGGGCCTTGAGCTCGGCTTACCTGCAGCCACCGTAAGCCTTGGCAGGTCCGTCAGCCCCAATCTGCGGGGCTGGTCGAATCGCAACAGGCCTGCTTTTCTCGAAGGGAGGGCCATGGAGCGACTCAGCGCGGCACCTTGGTCGTTAGGGAGATATCCATCGATGGGGCCGAATGGGATGAAGTCCAGACCGAGATCACCATCTGCCTGACGATCAAGCTCTTGACCAATTTCAACCAAGGCAAATCGGAGCAGAGCGCCGTTTGGGTTGACTGATCGACCTGCATTTATGTAGCGAATCGGCTCCATCGATCCATTCAAGTGGAGCGCAGTGACATTCATCGGACCCACTCGCAGTGAAGGCATCGAGGCTGAATGGAGCATCGCCAGCTCACCGTGCTCGTCGCACCTCGATGGCATGCTCACTTCCATGGACCCATACGGACCACCGGATGAATTTGAAGCCCAGTTACTTCGAAGAGAGCTGGCACACGATCTGGGTATTCCGGAGTCAGCGCTGGTCAACATCCTGGTTGCACGTCCAACCAGGTTCATCGCAGAGCGCAGCGAAGCTGTCGATTCGGAAGAGCCCATCCCTCCAAGTAACACTCAGTACATGGTCGGCAAGTACCTCGAGGTCGTGATCACCGTCGATAGTGACCAATTTGAGATCGCCGAATACGAGGACCTCGGAGGCGGGATGGTTCCGATCACTCTGGTTCGACGTCAGGACGGTGCGCTCACCTTCACGAAGACCGGCGCGGCAAGATCTATGCGCTCCCCTGC
Organism: uncultured Actinomycetes bacterium; assembly: GCA_903874965.1. Taxonomy (GTDB): domain Bacteria; phylum Actinomycetota; class Acidimicrobiia; order Acidimicrobiales; family RAAP-2; genus CAIQEU01. The sequence goes on from CAIQUD010000136.1 coordinate 5,800, forward strand.
AGAACTCGGAGAGGTCGTCGAGGCGACGATTCGACGCCTCTCGAACAGCCGACGGCATCGCTACCAGCGGTGTCGGTTTTGTCGAGAGATGACGCCCCCAGAGCTCATCTGCCAGCCCGGAGTTTGCGAACCCTGCGCGGTGACTGAGCTTGGCATCGTGTTCTGAAGAAGCAGTCTTCCGAACGAAATGAAGCACCATGGTGCTCAAACCATCGCCTTCTTAGGGAAGATCGTCGGGTGGTCCAGGGGGCACACCACGGTCGCTTCCCTGATCTTCGAAATGATCTGGCCAGGGATGGACTCAAACGAGAATCCCCCCGTGACCAGCGCGTCGTTGTGATGACCACCTCGTTGCCAGAAGAACAATTCGGTCCGCAGGCTGTCAAGGTCGTCGGGCAATGATTCCTCTAACTCAAGCTGCTCGCTTTCGCGTTGCTCGATCGCAGCGACCTTCGAGAAGTCTCCTTGGTGCTGATAGCCCTAGAAGTTCAGCGCGAACATCACCACATCCGGATAGAGCGGGGCTCCGTCTTCCGGGATGACAATCAACGGATGCTCAAAAAGGTTCACAATCCCGCTCCACTTCAGGTGTACACAGACCTCACGACGACGATTCGTGATGAAGCTCGATGATCAACAATGGATGTCATCGCCCCATGGCGTGCGGTCACGCTGACGGCTCCCTGCTGACCAGATTCGCGCCATGTGGGTGGTAGTGGCTTCGGTCGATCTCTCGCTCGCCATCCCATCGGTATGCGACGAGCGTCCCGCCCTTGACCGCGCTGAAGTCGACGCACGCGGTCCTCGACGTCCAGTCCTCATGTTCGACGGGCTCATCTGCACGCCAGTAGTGCCCATAGAAGACTGGGGTCTGATCGTTATAGAGACAGTTCGCGTCTGCCGGGTTCAGGTCCTGCTCGAGCCCGTGACCGTGCGCTTCGAGATAGTTGTTGCCCTCCTCGTCGACCGCGTCCCGGGGGATTTCGGCCAGATCGCGCACCGAGCTCACATCGTGCTTCCACCATCTGATCCGAGCGTGCGTGCGCTCGAAGCCGTCCTTGTCCTTGAATCCTGGGATCCCGTAAGAGGTCAGATCCATCTCTGGACCCTTGAGCAGCTTCTCAACGGCCTCATAGATGGGGCTTCGCTCCTCTCCTCGCGGCTTCCGGGCCGCTAGGGCCAGCTGCTCAAAGGTGCTGAAACTTGGTCCTTCGAGGTACTCCTCGATGATCCTCATGGACGGCTTATGCCAGCAGGCATGGACCACGCGGAGGCCGCCCAAGTCGAGCCAGAGCGGCATGGTGCGGAACCACGAAAGGTAGTGGGCCTGCTCTGCCTTCGTGAGCTGGCTCAGGAAGGCCTCATGCTGGATCTTGTTCTTGGCCGAGTGCTTGCGGAGATGTTCTCCCGGGTTCAGGTCATCCGGAATCGCGTAGGCCAAAGCGTTGAATTCGTGATTACCCATGACGATCTGCGCCGAGCCGGAGTCCACCATTGCCTTGACGATCTCGAGGACCTCGCGCTGTGCAGGCCCACGATCGATCAGGTCGCCGACGAAGATCGCTGTGCGATCTGCATGGCGATAGGCATTCGTCCACGCATCATGCCGATAGCCAAGCTCTTTGAGGCGCACTCGGAGCTTGTAGCCGCTTCCGTGGATGTCGCCGATGATGTCATATCCGTCCATGTGAGGATCCTCTCAGACCAAGGTGACTTCCGCCATAGTGGAAACAGCCCCACTCGGGACTAAAGCGAACGGCTAGGACCCCAACTTCCATCACGCGCTCGCCTGTCAAAGAGGAGATCGATCAAGCACCTCACCACATTCGAATAAAGCTCTCTCTTCGTATTGTGACTCAGAAGCCGCCATACAGGAGTCTTGTTATTCGAAAATAATTTGATTCACCCTCGATCTTGAACTTTGTCATCTTCTGCCGTTGGGGCCCTAACCCACAAGATCTTAGCGACGAGATGACAGCAGCGCTATCGTAAACGTCATGCCCCAACACCAGATTGAAATGTCACTTCCTGCTCAAACCATCAACAATACGGACGTTGAGTTTACCGTTTGGTCGGGTGGCAAGAAGCTTGGCAGGCTCAAGATCAGCAGGGGCACAATAGATTGGATGCCAGCGCATAATTCCAGGACTCACTACAAAATGAGTTGGGAGCGGTTCGATGACCTAATGCAGTCAGAGGGTAGGCAGATCACCTGAGACTGAAAATCGCTGGGCGAGGTCAGCAGCATGAGACACGATCACCTGTCACGATTTCGGAGTATCCGAGAACTCCGATAGGCGACCACGTACACAATTTCAAATGCCCTGGATTCGCATTGAGAAATCAAGGGTTTCTTTCGCCGATCAAACCATCGAGGGATCCATCCTGACCACTGGCTTCGTTAGAGACCCTGCTCTGCACTGCCTTGCCTCGCTCGCTCCAGTTCCCTCGATCGGCGGCGACATTAGAAGTCCGTGGTCCCCACACGTACCCCTCAACCTTGGGCCCAGGCAAGTGAGGAGCGGGTCTGCCTCGGCATCACCGGCCTCCACATACCTAGATTCTCTGAGGGGCCAGTTGGGCTGCTGGCTGCAACCGCCGAATGGGCGAGGAGCGACATGGCATTCATGAAGAAGGGGCGCGTACTCGAGAGCGACGCCACCTGGACCAGCTATCGGGTGGATTCTGACTGCTTGCGTTTTGGGGGCTTCGGAGAGATCTACGCCGGCGTTGAGGTCGACTCGAGAGGTCGAGCCCGACGTCAGGTTGCGATAAAGGTATCCGAGGACCCCGTCACCTGGCACGGAGAGTCCTACTTCGGCCTATTGCTTGCTGGAAATGAAGATGTGGTCTCGCATCTCGATGCTTTCGCGATCATCGAGGGCACGGGCAGGCGTCGGCGCATCGTTTACGTGCTGATTCTGGAATGGATGGACGATGGCACCGTCCTTGATGCCCTTGATGGCACCGGCCGAACGCTTCCGGACAGCGAAGGGCAAGTGAAGAAGCAGATCGTGAAGCTTCTCAAGGTGCTCAACCTCCTGCATTCGAGTGGAATCTGTCACGGAGACATCACCCCAGCCAACGTCTTCTTCCGAGGCCGATCACTTGTCCTCGGAGACCTAGGCATCGCCAAGCAATCCCTGAACGGCAAGCCTGTCGAACTCGAGGGGCAGACTCCGCCCGACTACTGCCCACTCGACGTCGTCGGCTTCACATGGTCGCTTTCCGAAGACACATACCAAGTCGGTCTCCTCGCTCTCTCTTTGGTTGCAGGACAAGAAGTGACCTCCGAGGAAGTCTGCTCGGAGGTGCTTCGCTCTCTTGATGCCAGCGATCACTTCAAGGGCTGGATCCGGCAGGCAACGCTCGGACGCTCCCAACGGTTCAACAATGCAGGCGAGGCACTCGATGCCCTGACGGCTCCCCCGCCGACACCCGCCAGAGCGCCGCGAACGCTCCAAGGGGAGGTGATTGTCTTCACAGGCCGCCTTTCGATCACGAGGGCCGTCGCCACGAAGCTCGCCAGGAAGGCCGGCGCCCGAGTTCAGAGCGATGTCAACAGCAACACGACGTGCCTGGTGCGCGGCGATGCCAGTCCGCTTCAGATCGGTGATGACCACTCCAAGAAGCGCTATGAGGCGGAGCGACTCATGCGGTCAGACCAGAAGATCGCTTACATGAGTGAGGCGCAGTTCACGCGGTTGGTCAACAAGTAGACCGAGGTCACGAGGCATCAAGGAAGTCAGTCACGTTCACCGGAACGCAGCGCGTGGTCATTCAAGAAAGCAAGAGGCTTCTCCACTTGATTAGCGCCAGATTGCCCCGATGTGGCTGCCCTCTGCAGGAAACGTCTTGGCTACCCCTGTCGCGATCCTGTGCGCTGACCATGCGGCGATTGCGGCGTCAAGGACATCGGAAGCACCGGCTTCGCCACCCTTGCCAAGATCATCAGGAAGGATGATTCCAACGCTTTCAAGGACGCGTCGTCGCAGCATCAAGCCGTTCCAGGAGGCCTTTGACCACTCAAGCTCTCCCTGGAGGGCTTCACGGAACGAAACCTCAGGGTGAACCTCCCGAATCCGACTATCCGACGCGGCAAGTGGGGCCACGGCTTTGATGTGATCCCCTAGAGCGAAGGCATAGGGGGAAATCCCGGGCCAGCCAGCCTCTCGTGCGAGTTGGTTGGCTTCAGCCACGTTCTTGGCATCCAAGAGCTCTGCCGGAGGTGTCGGAAATACAGATGATCGCCGGACGCCAACGAACTCTCGCGCTTGGTCGTCCGACGGTCGCCTTGAGCCCCCTGCCGGCAGATCAATGGGCATGTCAACCGCGATCACCTCAGCATCCGGCAATGCCGCCACTACATCACCAAACGCATCGGCGGTCAGGGCCCGTGCGAAGCGACCGTCTTGAAGGACGACCACAATCCAAGCTCCCTTCCAGACATCAGCCCCGGCTACCAACATCGTTGACCCCCTTCGACACAATGAGCTTCGATCTCTGCGGAGAGCCGCCCTTCATGGACGTGCGCTCTCAGCGTGGTGCATAGCGTTACCGGCTGCCCGACCACTCGACCGCTGACGGGGTTCAAACTTCATCTAAGGAGAGGCCCAGGGAGCCGAACACTTCCCTCACGAACGCCTCTTTAAGAGACCCCGGCAACTTCTTAGTCCCCGGGGGAGACGCCTGTTCGAAGCGGCTCACGAGGTACCCCTGAGGTCCCGAAGCAGGAAGCGGATAGCACGCAACCCATCGAGCAGCGCTACCCCTCTCGGCGACGTACAGCAGCGGAGGCATCCATACCCCTGCCACCACATGCCCATCATCGCGGGCCACCGCAGCGATGGGAGAGAACTCCTGGCCGGACGCAATCGCTTTCAGAACTGCCGACTTAGCGTCGCTCACTAGCCCGGTGATTCGGATGATCCGACCATCTGCCTGAGCGGTCACTTCACCTTCGGCGAGCTCCTCGACGACACGGGCAAACGGGTTCGCCTCGAGCGTCATCTCAGTGACGTGCATGACGTAGTCTACGTCAGCCAGAAGTACGAGACCTTCGGCCGCGAGCGCTGCGCAGCGATACTCAACGTCTTCGCGCTCACAGAACGTCAAGAGAGGTCCCGCCTCCTCTGCAGTTCGATGGTAGAGAGTCAACGCCTCCGAACTGGAGGAAAAACTTCTGACTTGAGAACGCATCAGCGCCAAGCTGACCGAGGTCACGCTTGCAGCATCCCTCAGCAGACCGTCGTGAACCTCACCACGCAACAGGGGCTCAAGGGAGCGGCGAAGAACTCTGGAGAGCTCGGGACCCTTCGACCAGCATCCGAGCGCAGCGCCGCTGGCTGCCAGCACGGCTGTCGCAATCTGGGCCGCATCTGGTCGGGTAGGCGAAAGGTCAAGCAGGCCAATCACCATTGATCTGAACTTGGCTCTCCCGTCCATGGCGGACGAGGAACCATCAAGTCGCACCGTGACCTCAGCTCCGACTAGATCTTCCTCATCAACCGAGTCGTCCGCCCCAACTTCGACCATGTCTGCCTCGACGAGGTTCCCTGCGGTTGCCCCCACCCCAGCAGCCTTCATCGCCGCCGGCAGAATGAAGAATCCAAAGCCGTCTCCTACCTCGCCGCGAAAGCCATCGATGTACTCGCGCCAACTCGCGGGGGCGGGACTTGATTTCATCGTTGAGACCCCAGGAGGACGGGTGCCGGAAGACTCTGCCCCAAAAGCTCGTATCTCGCCAAGAGCCGCTTCTACAAGTGCGACGAATCTCGAGTCGTGTGCGATTTCAGAGGGTTGACTTGGTATCGACCTCTTAACGGAGACGGGGCGATGGTTCGTGCGCGCAAGATCAGTCACGGACCTACCCGCGCTTGGAGTTCCATCTGCCAGAAGAAGGCGAACCTGCTTGCCGCCTTCAAGGGAGAGTGCGATGAATGGGTTCGCCTCATGAGCGGGTACACGAGCGATGGTGATCCAGTGCGAGCCATCAAACAGTTGGAGGTCGGCCGCCTCGCTCAGAGCTGAGCGCAGGTCCAAGCGGAACCCACCATCCTCGATCGCTGCATCAAGGAGAAGCACTGGCAGGACATCAGTCGTTTGCAGAATGGACGACCACCCGTGGTTAGCGACTTCACCCACCACCAGGGGCTCGCCAGCGTCCGGCATCAAAGATGTCGCGGTTTCAGCGACTAGTCCAAGTTCACAGCTTCCACCATCAGCCATCGATTGAAGGAGGGCTCGACCCGACAAGTTAGGACTGCCCTTCGGGTTGAACCGACCACCCACTCGACCACCTTGCCGTGATGGAAGCGAGGAGAGGTGATCTCCGAGACACGCCCCTGCCACTTCTCGATCAAGGGACCAAGGGTGGTGCCCTCGTAGTTCGCCTCCTTCCCGACGACCACCTCAAGGTGTTTTGGCGCGAATCGATCCAAGAGCTCCCTGACAGCGTTGGCGTTGCGATCAAAGAATGGAGCGGACAGCATCAACTGCTCTACCCCTGAGTCTCTCGGCAGCTGATCGATGATGGGTCCAAAGGCCGACGAGACCATCTGGGGCCCTTCATCAGTGATGGGAAATGCCCGGAGGCCCCTTGCGACCTCCGCAATCACTTCGTGCACTCCCGCAGTGAATCGAACGAGTTCTTCGAGGGCCTCCAAGAAGTCCGCCACGCGAACAAGGGTCGAAGGGGCCGCTTCTGCGTTCGCTCTAAGCAGGGTCCAAATCTCAGCATTCGAGATCCACCCTCCAGAGGAGGTATTCCCCGAACCGATCAGCACTGCTGCCTGATCCGATCCGAGCGCCACTAGGAGCTTTGGATGAAACGCTCCCCCCTTGTGGCAGATTGCTCGAGCATCAAGATAAGACCTCCCAGCGAATCGCGTCGCTTCAGGATCCGACACGACCATGTCAAAGTCCGAGATCAAGGTCACTCGCGCACCACGGGCCCGAGCCTGACCAAGCCCGGCCTGCTCAAAGAATCCGAGATTGGCGTTGTAGTTCAGAATCAGAAGCTCTCGAAGGGGCCATGTCTCAGACAGCAGAGACAGCGGACCTAAGGTCGCCGAACTCACAGGAGCGCCTCTCCACTTGCGGTCAACCACCAGGACTGACCATCGTGTCCAAGCGCCCCCGCTCCAGCCATCATCGACATAAGGCGAGAGATCCTCATTCCAGGCTCCCCGGATCCAGCACTCATCTGCTTGTGCCAGATTCCGTCACGTTCGATTACCTGAGCTGGAAGCCGAGGCGCCAACGGGTTCGACACATCGAGCTTCAACATGGCAATCCGCTGAGAACGCAGGAGTAGTCGTCCCACTAGGTCGCTGGCCCACGAGCGCAGAGGTCGATCTCCATTGGCTTCCAGCTCCGCCCTCACCCAGAGCGGGCCAAGATCGTCGGCGCCATCCCCCGCCAGCACCGCCAGAGCGCGGCCGTCGATCTCATCGAGGCGTCGGGCCCCGGCAGCAAGCAGCTTGAGTTCCGTCAAGGGATCTGGCGAAGGCACAGCGCCGCGTAGTTCGTCCTCGACCGGCATCAACAGACCACTTTCGGTCCCCGGCTGGAGGTGGCCGATCAGGTCGGCCACCTTCCAATCACCTGGGAGCTTGGAGGCGAGAACATCTCCGATAGCCCTAGCCGAGTGAGGTTCCGTTAGTTCCTCGACGATCCAGGACCACAGATTTCGCCATGCGCCAACAGAATGGTTCCTGAGCATCAACCCGCGCCACGCTTCCGCCGCTTCGATCCCTGCGTAGGCCCCCCCTCCCAGCGGAGGACCGAAAGAGATATCCGCCCGGACCTTCGTGGCAAGTTTCTCGATTGGGACGCTGCTAGCGCCGATCGTTCTCGCGATGATCTGTGCTGTGGATCGTCGTGCTTCGTCCTTGACGGCGTGTGCCTCTCCGCCAGCCCATCCGCAGATGATGCCCCGCAGCCATTCTGCCTCGCTACCATCCGCTGCACATGGGCACAGGTGGGCCGCTTCTTGTAGATCATGAGCGCTCAGTACCTCGCTGTCGGCAAGAACGAAGATTTCCCCAAGCACCGGACGGACCATTTTGTCTTGGTATCGATCACCAGGAACTTGATCAGCGCCGTCAGAGACAACTCCAAGCGCTACCTCAGGGCCTCGATACGTCCCGTAGAACCCCGACGCAGCTTCTGAGTACCTACCGACAGAAGATGCCTCAGCGACTACCAGACTGCCGTCCTTCCCCAACAGCCCAGTGATCCGGCTTTGCCCGTGGGCCTCCGGGATTACTACCCGATGATGCTCGTGGTGGTGGGAGATCGCGGCCGTAACTGCCTCGCAGCGACGAGTGAGATCCCTTGCTTCGCTAGTGCTGAGTCCCCTCCGCTCAGCTTCGCTACGAATGAGGCCGTGCAAGCTCAGGTACCGGGCGTGCGGGGTGGTGGAGATAACTCCTGGCACTAGGCGATCGACCACATTGAAGATCACGTTCTCGACACGCAGCGGGTTTCGAACAATCGACCCGGATACCCCCGCAACACCCCATGCCGGGCCCTCTACCAATATCGTCATCTGCTCAGCCCGAAACCGACTCGCACGATGAAAGCATCAAGTTCGCGAATGCGGGAAGTCACCGTCGAACTATCCGACGTTTAGATCTAGATCGGCAAGCTCAAACACCTCATGCGTGCCCGGAGTGACGCCGATCTCATGTTCAAGAAGATTCGCGCCAGCTCCGCTTCCTGCGGCCATGAGCGACAGAAGGCTCGAAGATCCCCTCAAACCCAGAGCCCCAATGGTCGCCTTGGTGATTTGCACATCACAGAACGTCGTCATCGTTTCTCGGATGATGAGCGGACGGCTTGACTCTCGGTAGCAGCGTGCTCGGCGTACCTGACGAGGTCACGACAAGCTCGTCACGAGCCCGGGTGCACGCCACGTAGAGCAAGCACCGCTCACGAAGGACGTCGAGGGCGTTCTGCCCTGGGTCTTCCGAGGCCGGTGTCGTCGCCAGAGGGTGAGGGAGGTTGTCGCCATTGACAGCGACAACCAGAAGGCGAGCGAACTCAAGCCCCTTTGAGGAGTGCATCGTTGCCAGCCTCACCCCTGCAAAAGCCCCATCGGCCCCAATCTGTGCATGAGTGATGCCAGCATCGTCGAGGGCTGACTGGACCACTGCCAAGTCGCGCTGGGTCCGAGCGGCAACCCCGATTGAGGACGGAGCAACTCCATTAGTGATCCACTCACCCACTTGGGCCGCGACGAACTCTGCCTCTTCCCCTGGGGTCGTGAACGTCTGAACCGTCGGGGCGGGGCCATGGAAGGACGAGCGGTACCCAGACTGAGCTTCAGGATCACCATCGAGATCGTCGATTTCCTGGCCCGTCAGGATGCCGAGTGTCCAAGCAAGGATCTGCTGGGAGGTCCGGTAGTTAATCTTGAGCCGTCGAGACTTGCCACGAGTCTCGATACCAAGCGATCGCAGACTGACTCGATGGTCGTAGATTCGCTGGTGGGCATCGCCCACGATGAAGAGATCGTTGTTTCCTGGTGCCACCGCAGCACGCAGGAGCCGCCATTGGGCGGGGTGTAGGTCTTGAGCCTCATCGATGATCACATGGGCATATGGCTTCACTGCCTGGGTTGACAGGAGATCGGCAGCGGCCTCGGCCAACTGGATATAGGTGGCCTGCCCCTTTCGATCGAGCTCGGTCAGGAGATGTTCGAGCGCCGTCCAAACCAACTTGCGCGCAGGCCGGGCCAAGCGCCCTCCTCGACCGGGGCGAGGGCTCGTCGCATAGTCGGCGTAGCTGGTCAGCCGTCGGGCCAGGATCACCTGCTCCCACTCAGCGATGAGGAATCGTCCGTCGAGCTGGGCCTCGTCGAGACCGGCCATGGATGCCGCCTGTTCGGCCATCTCGCGCAACTTGTCAGACGGAACCGGCTTGATGGACGACTTCGCCGCCGACAGGGTGCGGCGCGCAAACGCGTCAACGGTAGAGACTTGAAGGTGGCGGAACTCGTCAGGCGTACAGAAGGTCCGCAGCGTGTGGTCGAGATTGGTCGACAGGCTGTTGGTATAAGTGGCGAAGAGGATCTTGCCCGAGCGATTCCCCGCCCGAATGAGCCCCTCGGATAAGAAGCGCGCACGGTGGATAGCCACGACGGTCTTGCCTGTCCCTGCACCACCAGTGACCTTGGCGGGCCCCTTGTAGATGGGCCTGTAGGCCACGGCGCGCTGCGTCGGGTGCAGGAAGGTCCTCCACGCTTCAAAGTCGCCGGAGAGCAGTTCAACAAGCTCCTCGTCATTCGTCGTAACAACGAAGTGCGACCTCGTGCCCGGCTGATTGATCGCTGTCTCTATGTCTTCCGTATCGACGTCGTCGCCCTGAAGCTCATAGTCACGAGCCAGCTCGGACCAGACCTCGTCAGGTGTCTTGCCATCTGCAAGCAGGAGCACTGCATCACTCTGCGCGTCCGGCAGGTAGTTGGCGATCGCGTAGAGCTCCGCCTCATCCACGATCCTGCGCAGGACGGGGATCAACTCAAGATCGACGCCAACGGCCGTGAAGTCCTTGTCGCGAATGTCCGCAAACAGACTTGGAGCCTCTTCGGGGGCAGTCGCAACCACTGCAGCGACTCGCTCCTCGACTGTAGGCACGTCGAGGATCTCGACCAAGCCTGTCACCGGGTTGATCCCGAAGCGCTGTTTGGTGGCCCATGCGATCGCATCGTCATGGGCCATCACCCGGAGCAGTGCGTAGCGCGCATTGCCGAGGCGGACGACTACGCCTCGCCAGAACTGATCAACACGAACGGTACGGATGCGATCATCCTTTGCCGCCGAAAGTTTCTCGAGATGCACACCGGTGTGGACCGCGTCTTCGAACTTGTCGGGCAGTTCTCGAACCTTCTGTCGAACCCCCGGCTCTAGGCCGGCGAAACCCTCGAGGAACTCCTTGGTGAAGAGCAGTGTTGCCACCTACGCCTCCTTCCCAGTTAGTGCCTCGAGAAGTGCACCCTCGGTCCATGACGTCGGGTCACGAAGATCCCAACCCTCAAGCCCGCCTGGACGATTCGATCCAGTGACAAGGATCCCGACCTTTACGGCCGGCCAGGCCACCTCGATGGGGGCCTCCATCTCGTCGCCAGTCTCATGGCCAACTTCGAGTTCGGTGAACCCCGCCTCGACGGCGATGGCAGCAAGTGCTCTCACGGCGGCATCAACGACGTCCACGAGGAGCTCATCCAGCAACACGGCGGGCTCGTTCTCAACCGGCTGCGGAGCAGCGAGGGGCTCGGCGTCGTAGAGGCTGGTAGTTGAGATGACCGCACTACTTCCCATGTATTGAAGAAGGTTCCCGAGATGAAGCCAGTCGCTCCAGCGTCCCCGATCGGTATCGATCGAAGTGTCGTACACGAGCACCACACCTTGAGTCGAAGCGTCGCCCTTCTCCAAAGCCGTGACCCCCTCTTGGCCACCCTGAGATGACCACGCCATGATCCGGGCATCGGTCTCGTGGGCCGCAGGAGTCGGCGATCCTCCTGCAGCAGCCGCCTGGATCGCCGCCTGGATGTCATCGACCGGGAACGCCGTCCCACTCGCTCCCGCTGCCAAAGCCGTCATCTGTGCCAGCTGCTGCCAGGCCAAGGGATCCGGGTTCGCCAGGTACGCCATCAACTGATCAAAGGCACCAAAGTCGAGAGCATTGAAGGCGGCATGAGGCTCTCCTCGAAGTTGCTTTGCCCCCTGGACGGCGTGACGGCGGACAGCGCTCGAGAGCGGCGTGATGGCCGCCATCGCGGACTCGTGCGTAACTGCTGCCAGCGCACCCTTGACGTCTGGATAGGTCAGGACCCAGACGCTTGTCCCACCACCACGCACCGAGGAGCGCCGCACGGCGTCATGATCAACGCGCTCGAGATCCTTACCGTGCCATTCCCATCCGTCGAGGTAGATCGCAACCGGCGGGCTGCCAGCAACATCGACGCGAGTCGCGTAGAAGTCCGGCTTGGTGGCATGGGCCACGAGATTTTGCTGCTCACGTATCTCCCACTGCGGCCCGTCTTGGAACCGCAGGTCGAAGCGTGTCATTGAGGCGTTGTCAGGGTCCGGTCTCGAGGTGACGCGAGCTGTGTGACTCGATGACCACCGCTGCAGGAGGACCTTGAACATACGCTCGAGCTCCGATTGATGAACCCCGGAGAGATTCACACCGGTGATCGTCCCCTCTTCGGCAGGCTTGAGCTGCCAGGTGGGCAGGATCTCTTCGAGGATCTCGAGGGCGACTCCTCTGGAGACGAAGGGTATCTCGGTGCGCCCAACCGAGGCGTAGAGGCAGCGGTGGCAACCCGGCTCACCCCTGGTCTGGCATTCACACGTCGTGATGAGTTCCTCAGCCCTAGTCAGGATCGACTTCAGCTGATCAGGATCAGCGAGCCGAGTCAGGTAGCCGGTCCCACCGGGCACGCGGTCGTGAACAACAACGAAGCGATTCCTTGCCTCGTCGTCCCCGGGGGCTGGAAAGTCAGTCTCCATGACGCCGAAGTGCGTCGGGTCTCCCCCGAACGAATCGCGAAGGCCCAAGAGCAGGAGGGCCTTGAACGAGAGCACGCGCTCCTTGGCCTCGAACTCCGCCACGGGCAACAGGATCCGGACCGCCTCAGTCACCAGCTCGTGGGATAGGACAAGCTGGTCCCACTGGGACTTTCGGGCTCCCGAGCGAACCTTGCACCACGCCCGATGGTGATTCGGGTCATCATCCTTGCGGTCATCTCCTCGAACTCCGAACACGCTTCCGCAGAATCGGCACACCGTGAAGAGGGCCGCTGGCTCGTCGTAGCCGTTGACGCGAACTTGGCGGCTCTGCGCTGCCTTGCCCGCCTGAATGCCGAGGTTGAGGTAGCGGATGGTGGCGGCACGCGTGGTCTCCACCCCGAAGGTGGCCGAAGTGTGCAGATAGGCCGAGACAATGTCCGAAGGGTTGATGTCTACCGTGGTGAGCACGTCATGCCACTGGCGGTCTCGATCGTCACTGTCGTCGCCGGTTCGGGCTGCGACCTCTCGCTCGGTCGAGGAGACCACCTTCATGGGCAGCACAGAGAGAAGGGCGCCCTGATCGGCAACTCCGGTTGAGCCACATCGGGGACACGTGGCCCCATTTGCCGAAGCATCACTCGTCGACCAGGCACAAGAGGGACAGAAGCGCCACGTCGAGTGGGCAGGCTCGTGCTCTGTTCCATTGTCCACTGCATCGATCTGCACCCGATGGGCATCCACGTAGAAGTAGTTGCCAGGAGCAAGCTCGCGGATGGCGATTGATGCTGATCGAACATATTCAGCACCCGTAGAGATGAATCGTCTCGATGACTCGTCAGCAGGGTTGTGTGATGCGTTTGGCTGCCAGAGGTTCACCTCAAGAGTGACGGTCTCGTCGAACAAGGTGTAGTTCGGCAGGAGCCCAAGCGCTTCGAGGGCTCCGAGTGTCGGCTCCCTCTTGACATCTGTGATTCGGCTGGCCACGTATCGCAGCTCAGCGATGAGCCGTCCGTGGGTTTCGTCGTCTTCTGCTGACGGGTTCGCTACACCGTCGAGATCCTTGTCTCTCTCCTTGAGGCGGTCTCTCTGGTTGGTCAGCATTTGGACGTTTGCGCGCCAGCGGTCAACCACTCGGTCGACATGGGACCGCATGTCAGTCGCCGCCCACGCACCCAACCTCGCCGCCACCTGGCCATCGAGGTAGCGACCAAAGAGGCTGATAAAGCGCGCCACCATCCCTGGATCGCTCCCTGCTTCGAGAATCACCGAGAGCCACCCGCCGGACTGCAGGCCAACGCTGGAGAGCTGCCCGATCGTTTTCGGCATTACCCCAGCCCCAGGGATGAGCCCACCATCTCCGAGCGCTGCTTGATCGAGCAAGAAGGCGAGGTACTGGCGACGGAGAATCTCGATGGCATCGAGATAACAGCTGGGCGGGATGATGTCGCCCGCAATCATGAGTTCTGGATCCTGGAGAAAGTAGAGGCTCCGTGGGTCGGCCTCGGCAAACGTTGTAACGAATGAGTTCCCTGTCTTTCGACCGGCACGTCCCACCCGCTGGACATAGTTCGACTGAGTCCGAGGCACGGCAGTCAGCATCACCGCCGAAAGGTCTCCGATGTCGATACCCATCTCGAGCGTCGGGGTCGCCGTCAAGACATTGGGTGCGTCCGGCGAGCCGCCTTCCTTGAAGCCCTCCTCGATCTTCTCTCGCTGCTTCGAGCTCAAGAGCCCGGTGTGCTCGGCAGCCACCACGCGTCGAATCCGCCCAGATCGATAGAGGGTCCGATAGAAGTTGGTCTCAAGCATCTGCGAAGGCGCATAGGCGCCTTCGCAACGCAACCGCAGACAGGGTCGACCGATCCACCGATCGAAGCGCCCCGGTGTTGCGTAGTGGCGGTGCGCACACAGATCGCATCTCAACTCGGTGGGCGGTTCGACCCCGTCGACTGGGGCGACGTCGACAAACAGGATCCTCTCCTGGGGTATTCCCCAGACGGTGCCCTTCGTCGAGCTACGGACCTGCATGACGCCCACGTCAGTGAAGACGCTCAGAAGATCCCGTAATGCTTGATCAGCGGCGGCACCTTCAATGCCGAGAACTCTTGATGTCCAGAGTCGCAGCCAAGTCTGGGAACCCGCAATGGAGTCGAACTCATCGGACTTGCCGCTCGCGAAGAACGATGGAGCAGAGATGCCCTTCGGGAACTTCGGGGCGAGCTGAACTCCGCCGCCCCAGATCTCCCACCGCTTCCCGTTCTCGGCCACGTAGCGATCGAGGAAGGGATGGAAGATCCCACCTCTGAGCCGAAGTCGCTCGAGAACTCCCTCGGCCCATGTTTGGACCCGATCTTCTTCCAGGAGAAGCACCCCGGCATTGGCTTGAACGGCCTCGACGGCGAAGCCGATGACCTTGGCCCACTCATCGTCACTGACGATGACCTCCGCAACGGCAGTCCCCGTCGTCTCGAGGGTCCGCCCAAGTCGAGCCCTCAGCCCAGCTTCAAGAACTGCATCAAAGCCGAGCCTGAGCGCAAGGCCTTCACGTGCCCGTTGTGCAGCCGGCGAGCCCGGGGTCTGCCAGGCGGCGGCCAGCCAGTCTTCAAGCAGCAGATCGGGTGGGATCAGCGAGAACAGGTCGTCAGCAGGGCTCTGGCCACCATCGGCTTTGGCGAGCACCTCGTCAGCAACCTCGGGAAGCGGAACGCTCCCGCGCGTCTGAAGCGCTCCCGACAAAGTTGCTCGCAGATTGAAGCGGTGGGTTCGGCCAGAAAAGAAAGAGGCACGGTGCGAGGCGTCTTGGACCGAGTCCGTAAACGCCAGCAGCTTGCGCTCATCGTCAGCGACAAAGTCCGAGCCGAACATCTGGGTGATCCCGACAGAGGCCAACGTTGTAACCCGAGAACCGAGGAACCTGATCGAATCGTTGGTGCCACATGAGGGGCACTGCTCATGCTTCGCAGCCTCATCCCGCGCCTCGCCGCTCTTATCCCCGCCGACCATGCCGCCGACCAAGACCGGGATACGAGATGGCTCCTCGGTGTCCGCTCCATGGACTTGCCCCGATTCAGGGTCTAGCCAAAGCACGTCCGATTCAGCCTCATTTGCCCGAAGCATGGATCGAGTTCTGTCCCGATCACGAACTGCAACGAGGTAGGGGTTGGTATCGGGGTCGTAGACGACTCGTTCGATGGCGGCCGCCCCTTGACCGCCGGCCTTGTTCACCACCCCCATCCATCCCGAACGTCCGCAAGAGAGGCAATAGATCGACGGCAACTCGAGCGCCGGGTTCTCCTCTGCGCTCAAGGCGGGCGAATCAGCCCACGAGAAGCCGGGCTCGAGCGAAACCTTTCGCTTGAGGCGGCTCACCTCGCGGATCCAGATCTGGACCTCAACGGCGAACAACGCTCGGGCGGAGCCATCCCTGGCCGTCCCTCGAGCTTGGGAGATCAGAGCAACGAAGCGTTCAAGCGCCTCCTCGACCTCATCACGATTCTCAGCCAGAGCCTTGCCCCACTCTTGGACCTGCTGAGCCACACCGTCTACTGCATCGGGCCAGCGGCGTGGGTGCTCTGCGGCCACCCGGAGCAGGCTCGCCGTGACTCGGTGGCGCAAGAGGCGGTCTCCAACAGCCTGGGCATCGTCGAAACCCACCCCGGTGAACGCAAGAGCCAAGCCGTCGCGATCGGATGGATCGAGGGCGATGAGGTCTGTCGGAGTCGGAACCGGAAGACCGAAATCGATGTCGCCGCAGACCTCGCCCACGGTCCGTCGCTGCTCCCCCACAACCGCCGACGCATCGAATCGAGAGCCGAAGACCTTCGAGGCGAAGAGGCACATCTCCGTCGATGCGCTCGTAGATGATCCCAGCGTGGCTGACGTACCAATGCAGGCGACACCCGTCAGAGGTGATGCAGTCGTGGCAGTTCCGAGCCGATGGCCGAGGCGACGAAGCAGCATGGCCACATCTGTCCCCTGGGCACCGTCATAGCTGTGGAGCTCGTCGAGGACCAGGTGCGTGAGCGGCTGCTCCCAGTTCCCGACAAGGTCTTCAGGTCGAGTGTTGGCGGCCCACAGCCGTGTGTATT
The DNA here is from genome assembly GCA_903874965.1 of uncultured Actinomycetes bacterium. Classification (GTDB taxonomy): domain Bacteria; phylum Actinomycetota; class Acidimicrobiia; order Acidimicrobiales; family RAAP-2; genus CAIQEU01. Next base: position 22,406 of record CAIQUD010000136.1, read on the forward strand.
TCGCGTTGGTGAGGAGTCGGTCAAGCATCTTGTAGTTGGTGAGCAAGATGTCGGGAGGGTTGGCCAGCAACTCGGCGGTGTCTGTGATGAGGTGCTTGTCGCTCATCTCTCGATGCGGACTGACAGATCCGTCGTCTCCGATCCAGACCCCACCAGTGACGCCTGCCGCGCTTACGGCAGGGTCAGCCAGCAGTCCGGCGATTCGATGCTGCTGATCAGTCACGAGAGCATTCATCGGGTAGAGCAGCAGGGCCTTGATGCCACGTTGGCCGCGCCCCCTAGCCCACACCGCATGATCAATGACCGGGATCAAGAAGGCCTCGGACTTACCCGATCCCGTCCCGGTGGTGACCAACGTGGACTTGGGCTCTTGACCACGTCCTGACAACCTCTGCCACGCCATGAGCTGGTGGGCGTAGGGACGGAAGCCCGGTGGCGTCCATGTGACTCCAAAGTCAGCATCTTCAGGCGCTTCGACGAAGGGCAGGCGCACTCTCAGGTATGGCCCCCGAAAGATCCCGTGACGCTCGTCGAGCAGGAACTCAGTCAGCGCCTTGTAGGCCTCGTCTTCCGAGAGAGCGAAGGTCGTGACGAGGTACTCGACGATCGAGGCCTGGAGTTCACGGGCGACGAGTGAGGGGATCACGATGCGGCTTCAACGCGCTCAGCGAACGCACGGTAGGCACGTCTCATCGCAAGTTCCCTGTCTGCTGGCCTGAACGGAGCGACAAAGGGTCCAAGATCAACCGACTCGTCACCAGCGAGATGTGCTTGAACTCGGTCCCACATGCCCTGCTTCTTCTCACCACGCTTTGTCGGCGTCGACTTGAGTTCAGCTTCCCATTCGGCTTGTTTGAATCCATGGGCGTGGAAATCGGCGGAAATCTGGCGCCCATTTCCGTCGAAAACCATGTCATTTTCGTACTTGCGGAGAATCGCGAACTGTGACCGGTACATCTGAAGCAACTGCTCCTCAGAAAGGCCCAAGGACAAGGAAACGATCGCATCAACCTCACACAAGGCGAGCCATCGGTCATAAGCCCTCCTCAGCGGCGTTCTGGGTGTCCACGAAGCGGAAACATCGCCGAGTTCGACCGTTGCGCCGGAAGGGCGTGTGAATGAATCGTCCTGCCACGAAGGATCAAACAACTCTTCCCACAGCGAGGCATAGCCCTCAATCAAGCAGTTCAGTCTCATCATCCTGAGCAACAACGGACCATCCAGCACTGAGTTGCTGATCAGAAGCGGAAGAGGATCGACAGTGGTGGGTGACACGTGACCGTTCGCAGCGACCTTGAACAGATAGTCAAACGGCAAACTTGACATAGACGCTGCCCACTTCACGGTGGCCGAAGAGTCCTCCAATGAGAACGAAGTCAAAGCGTGGATCTGAGTGACGCCGGGTGGCAGAATCACCGCTTGGAGCGTGCGGACTCCGGTAATCGGCACAAACCCTCTTAGGGAAGCACGGAAGCCTTCCGTATACGGCTTCCCATCCCAGGTCGTTTGGCGGTTGAGGAACTCTTCTGGACCGACCAGTCGCTGGTAGTTGGTCCGAGGGATGAAGTCCGCAGGGAGCGTCTCGAGGTCAACCGCCTCCCAGTCCTTGTTGCTCTTACAGTTCTCCCGCGGCTGTTGAGCGAACGGTGCTCCGTTCAAGATGTGCGGCCCCTGAAGGATGCAGTCCTCAAGAGTTGATGGCACCTCGGTACGCCAAACACCAGTTCCTTCGCTCTTCAGCTTGTCTTCATCAAAGCCGCGAGTCCAGGATCGGTTCGTCGACCCGAGTCGATTGGGCTGCTTAGCAAACACGATCAACGCGCCAACGTCCGCAGTCGTGAGCGGCCGAAGCAATCGAGATTCGTCGGCTGGCGTCCCGGGCTCATCAAATAAGAGCACCCAGTTGGCGAGAACGTCCTCGTCCACCATCACGAGACGCCCCGCATGGGGCCGCAGATCCCACCCACCTTCGGGGAACTGAATGCCGGGGAGGTCACCCTCGCCGTCGTGGCCGATGCTGCGGTCAGCGGTCGAGGGCGTCAGAAGGTTGACGGCCTGCACGAATGATGGAGCTTGCGATTGTCCGTAGACATTGACCCCGAACTCCGTCTGGTTGTGCACATCAACAAACAACTTCAACTCATTGACAAACTGCCAGTGCTGACGGAGGCGTCGATAGGTCTGAGATCGAAGCGGTCCTGCCTTCGGGTCGACGAAGTGCGACTCAGGATGAATCAGGCCTACGACTCCATCGGGGCGAGCTCGTCGCCACGTGTTGGTCATAAAGACCATGTAGAGATTGGTCTGGATTCCCCTGAGGGACGGTTCCCGTGATGTGGCGCTCAGCAGAGCCCCGATACCTTCGATCTCTGCACGATCGTCGGCCGCCGCTGCGGCAGCCTCCTCGTCGAGCAAGACCTGGGCACGTCGCTGCTTCTTGATCGCGTCCTTCGTCTTGGTGAGGTCAGCAACCCCCCACCAGGGATCGAACTCAGCCAGTGAAGCAGGCTCATCCCAAGTTGGACGCACCCATGGTGGGTTTCCTACCTGGAGATCGAAGCCGCCGCGCTGGAAGACGCTGGCTTGATCGAGTTCCCAGTGGAAGAACGCCTGACGGTCTGCAATCTTCCGACACTCAACCAGCCAACTGAAGCGCTGGAGAACTTCGTCGATGGAGGCCTTGCCAAAGCGCTCGACTGAATCGAGAGAGCCATCGGCCAGGTCGTAGGAGGTGAAGAGCTCACCAGTCTCGACACCTGATGGCTGGCCAAGCAGAAGCTCAGCCGCCTCGAGCCACTCGCTGAATGACGGCAAGACAGTGCCGTTGGACGGCGCCCACATCCAGAGCGCGCACCAAGCATCCATGAGCAGGCGGAGGCGCGAGCCGGGACCCTCTGGGTCGAGGAAGGGTGCGCTGCTCGCCGTGCCCGAGGTTGACCATTCGGACTCGTCCGCCCCCCAAACACCTACGGCTCGGCTATGGACCCGCAGATGGCTCTCTGCTGCTGATGCGGCTGCGGCCCATGCTGATTCGACGCGCTGCGACAGAGCAGAGAGCCGATCAATCTGTGCCTTGATCGGTGCGGCAAGTACGGACTTCCGCCAAGCTCGAACAGACTCCGACCACTCCCCCGCAAGTCCCGGGGTGGGGTTCTTGCCGCCCTTGCCCTTGAGGTCGGTGACCTCAGACGCAGCACCCCAGCCCTCACCGGGAACAAGGAAGTGATGGATCCCCGTGGCTTCGCCAAACGGGATCGCGTCCAACCTCTGATCAGTCGGCGGCACCGCCGGCTTTGCAGTCGTGGACTTCCAAGGTTGTGTCTTCACCTGCTCAGGGGAATAGGTGGCACGGCGAGCGCCGATGAGGCTGTTGCCCTGACGGAGGCGGGCGTTGAAGTAAGGAGCGCTCAAGCCTGGGTGCATGCAGTTGAGCCAGAGGCTGACCTCGGCCAGCTCAACGGCCGTCGGGTTCAGGTCAACGCCGAAGCTCTGATTGATGGCGAAGTGGGCCTTGGCCTTCTGGAGTTCAAGCTGGTACTGGTCAGGATCGATCGTCTCGCCGATCTCGTCCTGGCGAGCCTTGAGATAGCGCGCTGATACCTGGTTGACCGCCTCGTCGAGGAAGGCGCCACTACCGAGCGCTGGCTCGCAGATGGTCAAGTGAAGAATCTCGTCGGCAGTGATCTCCGGGTGCTCGTCGAAATAGACGTCAAGCGTGTGGCGGACGGTGAACTCAGTCAAAACCTCTGGGGTGTAGTAGCTGGCGGAGCGCTGGCGGTCGCGGCCTGAGAGACGGAACACGAAGTCCCCCTCTCGGTAGATGACGCGGTGCTCCTGGCCATCCGAGCCGGCTTCCTTCAAGAAGACGTCATCGGAATACTCATCGGCTGCGTTGATCGGGATCACCCATGATCCGTTGTCAGGGTCGCCGTCGTTGTCGATCTCGTAGAGCTCCTCAGTGGCGAGGAATCCCTTGTAGGCCATGAGGCCTTCGTAGACCGCTCCGAGCTGATTGATGCCGAGAGCCGCGTAGCTGAGCGATTGACGTGAGCGGCCCGTCTTCTCTTGGGTGAAGCAGAGGTTGGCGAGGACCTGCTGGAGGGTGTGATCAGAGATATGAGCACGGTCGAGCATCGGGCAAGCGGGTTCAGAGAACAACGTCGAACCGAGCCCAGGGAAGCTCAGCCCTCGGGTGTCAACGCCAAGCGAGGCTTCCGGTTCGTAGCCGGCATTGACGACTTTGAAGAGAAGCGCCAGGGATTGCTGGATGTGGCGGCTGTTGAGCGCCTGGTCGCCATGGAGTTCCGTCAGGGCAACGTCACGCAAGCGAGCCAGGCTGTAGCCAGCCTGGTAGTCAGTGTCGTCGACGGGCAAGATGCCGAGTTCTGGGCGGGCCTCGGCGAAGAGCAGCACGATGACTCGATAGAGGTAGCGCAGGCACTCACGAGTCAACTGCTCCGGGTCAATCTGCGCCCACGCTCCCTTCTGGCGGTAGCGCACGTCGCTCACGACGGCGTTTGCCAACAACTCAACACTTCGGCGCACGCCGTGGCGTAGTTCCTTGGAGACGCCAGCAGACTCGTTAGCCGCCTTGTCGAGGAGAGAGGCCAGGACTGACTGAGCGTCGTCACCAGGATTGATGACCTCAATGCTGAAGAGCGCAGCGATCGCCGCTAGCTCGCCTCGCGCCCGGGCATCATTTCGGGCGATGGCATCATCAAGGTTGGCAGCGAGGAAGACGCCCTCACCCCACCGATCACGGTCGATCAAGCTGATCGCCCCACCTGAGCAGACGAGCAGATAGTTGGGCGGCTCATCAGCGGTGAAGATCAGCTGTGCGGCTTCTAGGGCAGACAGACCTTCGGGCTTCTCCCCCACTCGCACCGGGTCAAGCAACGTCCCCGGGGCGGCCGCCTTGCCCGCCAGGACGGTTGAGGGGTCGGCGGCGAACACCGTCTCAATGGCAACCATCAGCAGACCGCTGGAGGTCTCGCATCGAACAGCAACAGGGACATGAAGCACCTTGTCGCCGGATGTAAGGACGAGAGGCTCAGTTCGGTCAGGCTCCCAGCCGAGAGCTTTCAAGACTGCATCGTTGAGACTTCGCTGGGCTGCGATGCCCTCTGATGGGAGAACCTTGAGGTCGAGTCGAGCCTCATCGTCGATGGCCCCAGGTGCGGTCAGCGACGCATCGACGCGAAGTGCATCGAATGCCCGCCCAAGCCCACGTACTCGAGATCTCGAGGTGGGATCGCCAGCTCGCTCGACCTCGTCCCACCGCTTGTAGAGGTCAGCCAGCCCGGCATCGAGTCGATACGCCAGGAAGTAGTCGCTGAAGTAGCCCTGATTGACTACTGCTGGGAGGCTCTTCTCGTCCTGTCCCGTCTTCGAAGATGTCCAAGCCATCTCAGCTCCTCGGGACCAGTGCGGCGACTACTCGAATGAGCGGCGCGTCAGCGGGTGTCTGATTCACGATGAGGCCATCGATCTGGTTCTTCACGCGGTCAATATCCCCGAGGCGTTTTCGGCGTGTGGGCTCAGAGCCCAGGTCGTCAGCGATGAGGCGCGCCTGGACTTGCCAACGCTCGAGTCGCTGACGGGTGTCCTCGAGGCGTCCATGCACCGCAGCCAGTTGATCCTCCATGAGACTTTCTAGATACGACTCGACGGCGGCCGTCACGGCAGGCAGATCGCCTTCGAGTTGAGTGAGGTCACCCTCCCAGCGAGGATTCACCATCTTTTCAGCGACCCCAGCATCGGCGAGAGCCTCAAAAAGGTCACTGAAGGTCACAAGATCATCTTCGACGGTGGCCGCCAACCATGCTGATGCGATCGGCTCACCCATTCGGTTCGACCAGACCCCCGACATGAGCACAGTTGGGACATCCACACCGCATGGAATGGCAATGGCCTGATTTCGCTCCACTCGGTAGAGCAGTTTGTCGGCCAGCCAATCGAGCACGGGATGCTGAGGGCCGAGGAAGTGCACTTCAGGCCACGCCGTCCCCGTCGCGTCGTTGTCTGCAGCGGCGTTGAGAGCGTGTTCCAGCGACTTGCTGGCGGCCGCCTTGTCGGTGGTGAGGCGGAGCCGGCCAGCCAGATCCCGCTGGCGCAGATAGGACTGCGGGAGAGCATCAAGACGCTTCAGAAGATCCGGCTTGGGTTCGAAACTCAGGATAGAGCGATCGGTCTCCCACTTGATCGTTGAGAGGTCGCCATAGATCGCTGTCAGCCCCGCCGCCACATAGGCATCGATCGAACTGAAAAGCGACGGAACAGCCTGGACCGCGACAGTCTCTCTTGTAGGGCTCGAGATATCCGAGCTGTCGAGGCCAGCGAACTTCCACGGGTCGAAGATGTCTTCTACCGGCGTGGCCTTCTCGAATGCCTCCTCGCGTTCATCATCTGACCGCTTCCGAAGCGCTGAGACGATGGCGCTCTCCTCGGAGGACTCGCTGTAGAGGCCCATGATCGATCCGGCGTCGCCCAGCGCACTGTGCGCTGCAGCTTCCTTGGATACCAACTTGCTGACGATGCGCACGTCGCTGGCGATCGTCTCGTCGGCGGGGCTGTAGATGAGGTAGCGGACCTCGGGCGGGAACTGCTGGCCGTAGCGGTCGATCCGGCCATTGCGCTGCTCAAGAGTGATGAGCGACCACGGGAGGTCGAAGTGAATCAAGTGGTGGCACTGCTTATGCAGGTTCACGCCTTCAGAGGCGATATCTGACGTTACGAGGACGCGCAATGGCGAGGACTCCATTGAGAATCCTTCGATGATCGCCTGCTGCTCTTCGTCACTCTTGGAGTTGTGGAAGGTCTGGATCTGCTCAGAGCTCATGCCCAACTCATGCTGGAGTGACTCGGCGATCCAGCCAAGCGTCCTGATGCGCTCCGAGAAGATCACGGCTCGGACCTTGGACTTCGGCCCAACACCGATTTCGCGCAAGGTGTCGACCAAGGAGGTCATCTTGGCGGACTGAGCCAGCGTCGCCTCTTGTGCCTTGCTCCAGAGTCTCTTGAGTGCCTCGACCTCCAGGTTGATCGCCGCCGTATCTGTTCCTTCCTTCGCAGGAGAGCGAAGCTGAAGGCGCTTCTCGATCGACTCCACCAACGCCGATGGAGACGAAAGTGCTGCTTTGAGCAGCGTGTAGGAGAACAGTGGCTCACCAGCTGGTGAAGGGACCTCCGGGTTGATCCACGTCTGGCTGAGTTCAGCGAAGACCGCTTCTTCCTCAGGGCTCGGCGCAACCGAGACCACCAACGGTTCGGCACGTTCGGCCCATTGGTCTTGGATCACGGCTTCAACGTCGGGCGAATGGCGGTGGCGGCGCACCACCAAGTGAGCGATGTCCTCCGCCGTGACCGCCTCTGGGTCCGGTACGGCCGTCGGATCAAGCAGGGAGACCAGCTCGGCAAAGGACTCTGGCTTCCCGTTGTGAGGAGTCGCCGAGGTGAGGATCAATGCGTCAGTGTTGGGGGCAAGCCGCTTGGCCAACTCGTTGTTGAGCGTGCCCTTGTTGACCAGCTTGTGCGACTCGTCGATCCATACGGCATCCCAGCGGACCCGCTCCAAGTGCGAGCGGTAGCGGCCTGGGCTCTTGAGGGTGTCAATCGAGATAATCACTCGGTTGAAATAGGTGAAGGGGTTCCGGCCAGCCGGGATCCGCTGGCGCACCCTCTGAATCCCTTCGGAGTCGAGTCGTACCAATGGGAACGCAAAACGGCACCACAACTCGTGCTGGATCTGATCAAGGATGTGGCGAGGCACGACACAGAGCACCCGATCAGCACGACCTCTGCGCTGAAGCTCAGAAAGAATCATGCCGACCTCAATGGTCTTTCCGAGTCCTACCGCGTCGGCGATGAGCAAGCGAGGCTGAAGTTGGCTCATCGCTACGCGGAAGGGCTCCCGCTGGAAGGGGAGGTCATCGCCCAATCCCAGATGTCCAACTGTGAGGTCCACATTCGACACAGGCACCGGCGTGCGGCGGATCACGCTCTCAAGAATCAAGCGTGTCTCTGTGCCATTGGCCGACTCATCAATACGGAAGGTCGTCCGGCTCGGATCTTCAGGCTCAATGCGATCAAGGTCAGAGAAGAACGACGCCGGCTGGTCCCTCACCAGTTCGCTGCGGCCGATGCACCTGACGATGGCGCGCGTGCCTAGAGCGTGGCGCTCCACACCGATGACCTGCCAGTCCTGATCCCTGACAACAACTCTCGAGCCTGGAGCGATCAGATCCAAGGTCTGAGAACTCGTCGCTGCATCTGCCATCTAAATGATCCTCGTCACGGTGAGGCCAAGAATAGCGGGGTGTTGTGACCTCATTCAGGGGAATCAACTCACGGCCTATTTCCAAAATGGCAACACCTGGAGTTGACAGTGAAAATGAATCCGGCGCCCTCCTCTATGAGGATGGTGTCGGGTAGCGCTGATCGGTCTGACTCATGAGTTGACTGACCAGGTGTCATGAACGGGATTTGTCGGCCGCTCCGTTCTGCCCGTTTTGGTTGGCCGTGCACGCGACCGATCGAACGGACGTGACTTCATAGGAGCCTGCGCAGCTCTCTCAGCTCATCTCGATCGGCCGTCGAGATGCCCTCTTGGACGCCATCGTTGATCTCGGCCTGGTGGACCCATCGATGGAGACGGGACTCGGAGATCATGGAAGTCCTGGGTGATCTGGCGCATGGGCTACTCCCGCTTCGCGGCTATCGCCACCACGTCGGCTCGGAACTCGGCTGGGAATACCTTCGGCATGGTTGCCCTTCTCCTCCCTGCGATGAAATGCCCGCAAGGTTACGAGTCAACCGATGCGGGGGCAGACCCCTGTCGAAGCAGCGCTCAACACCAACGGATTCCGGTTGGTATGCCAACGGCAACCATGAAGACACACTGCAGTGGTGGGACGGCACCGAGTGGGTCGCCGCGGGGCGTCGCGTCGACGGAAGTACTTTGCCCAGGCCTGCAGCCGAAGATGCTTGGGACCCGACTGAGCGCCTGATCGGTTCAATGTGGACGCAGGCCGCCTCCACAGCGCGTGACTACGGCCAGGCGTTTCAGGGAAAATCAAGGTGAAGTGGGACCTAAGCCGCGCATGAAAGGCGTGGCGGGGCCAGCGAAGCTTCAAACGAAGATCACGCCGGAATCGTCACCACCAAACGTGAAGGTCTCAATTCCACGCTGAAAGTGTGGGTGAGCATTGCTGACGAGGCTGAATCGTGCTCGCTCTGGGAGCCGGTGCCGATCGGCATCGATGAGGACGGACACGACGTGACCATCAAGGCGAAGTAACACGCCATACCGACTTCACCTTCAGTTTCGAGAACGACCAACCCATCGACCCCGCTGCCTTCGCCAAGTCGATGAAGACAATCGCCGCGAAAGCCGGCGTCGACGTCTCCCCCCACCGACTCCTCCACACGGCTGCCACCACCATGGTGAACAAGGTGGGATCCCTCGAGGAGGTCTCTTCGCTCCTCGGTCACGCCGACATCAAGACCACGAGCATCTATGCCCGCATCACTCCCGACACCAGGCACGCGGCCGCAAAGGCACTCGGATCAGTCTTTGATGAGGCTCTCGGAATCACCCAAGAAGAGAACGCCGTCGCCGAGGCGACCGAGTAACTTCGTCGTCGCTCGGCTCGGGGAGTCGATCTCTGAGTCGGTCGCCGTCCAGTCGGTTACGCGACCAACTTCTTGGATTCTTCCTTAAACATCTCCCACCTCTGAGCAATGGCATCAGGGTGCGGGAGCGGTTGAGAAGGATCAAGCCTTTCGATGATGATGCCCATCTCCGATCTATTTGGACCACCTGGCCGCGTAACGATCGCTAGTGAATCGGGTCGAACAGCCCAGAGATGCGCGTCGAACGCGGCATGGACCCCCTTTTCCAACAACAGACCGTTCACAACGGAGTCACTACCGCCGTCCTTCACCTCGACCACGTGAGCGGCATCGACCATGGGCTTCACGCCTATTCCCGTCAACGGGCAATGTCCCGAGTATCTCCTCAAGACATCAAATTTGAAACGAGGATCGCGTTGCGAGGACTCAACAACTCTCTTCTTCCGAGGCTCAATGGAGAACGGAGACTCTTCGATCGGCAATGCCTCTTGAAAAACGTCCCGGGTGGTCTCCAGCTCACCAAACGCGATGGAGCAGCATCGGATTGCATCGTCCACTCCGTCGAGATACCCGAACTCAACTCGTCTCCAGCTCCCCTCATCGATCACCGCGAAGACCGGAAGTCGGAGGTCGTATGCATTCCTGAGGGACTGGATCTCGCCGTCGTCTGTCGACCCACTCTTCGTCTTCGGGAAGTGATAGAGGAGGTATCTTGCCGAGACGTCATCGGCATACGAGCGACCGGTGTGATGCACGCTCATCGCTACGCCTTGGTCCGCAAGGTGGCCCGTCCTATCGAGATCTCGGTAAACACCCCGCTGACCCCGTTTTACGAAGAGGGAGTTCAATAACCTCGGCGCCACGCGCCCGTCTGGATGCGTCTCTTGAATTTGCCGCCACAGGCTCTCGCGACGTTCGCGTTCACGGGCGACGTCGGCATCGTCTGAGAAAACCCATGGCACACCGATAGCTTGCCACTAAGCGGTCACAGCCAGCATTGACCCAGTCGGCCGGATATCGCATTTGACGAGCACTCGTCATCTCTCCTCGCGACCTGGCCGGCTTCTTGGAGCACCTATCGAATCCCTCGAGCATGAGACGGCATCAGCCGGACAATGCGATGATGAGTTTGTGAGTAACTCAAAGAGTGATGAATACGTCTATCGGGTGTCCGGTTCGCAAGCGACTCCACTGGAATCCGTGGACATTGCGACACTGAATTTGCTCGAGCGGCAGCATCTTCAAGAATGGGTGCTGCAACAGCCGCAGCTCCTCGGCGACGGAATCTTGATCATCACGTTTGAATTTGATCAGTGGGCGATAGGGAACGGATCAGCCCCCAGGGATCGCCTCGACGTTTTGGGTCTCGACGAGGAGGGCCGACTCGTAGTTGCAGAACTCAAGCGCGGAAGACATTCCGACTCGGTCGATCTGCAGTCACTCAAATACGCAGCCCTCGCAAGTCGATTCACCGAAACTCAAGTAGCCACTCTCCACATGGAGTTCGTGAATCGGAATCCAGATACCAAGAAGATGATCTCCCTCGAGGATGCGCAGGAACGAATATCGTCCCATGTGACCACTGGTCTGTCGAGCGAGACGCTTGCGAACACACGAATCGTCATCCTCGCTGAGGGCTTCACATCAACCGTGACCTCGACGGTGGTGTGGCTCAATGAACAAGGTGTGGATATCTCACTGAAGACGTTCAAGGCCTACATGTCAGATCCGGACATCATCATCCTCACCGTCTCTCAGATCTTCCCTGTTGCCGGTGCAGAAGACTTGATGGCGGGACCACTCCTCAAGCACGAGCAAAAGAGCGGCAAGAAGGACCTCCCGTTTACGCCTTGGGGCGAAGAGGATCTCTTCCTGCTTCAGACACTCGGATTCCAGGTTCCAATCGCCATTCTGGATCTCGCGTCATCGAATCCAGGTACTTGGATTCCCAGCAGCGCCGCATACGAAAAGGCCAACGTCGATCGTCCAGGTGGCATGGGCCGTCTTGCCGGGTTCGGCTACAGCGTTCGGACTCGCTTCAAACGATCGAACGCCCCATGGACAACCGACTGGGCGAAGGGCGGAACGCAGGAGGCTTATTACTCAGTGGATCCCGAAACCGCCGCGGCGTGGCAAAGACTAAAGACGACTGGTGCAGAGGATGCAGGGAATGAGTGAGCTTGCGGCGACTGGAGGAACAGGCTTTCCTGCCAATCCAGGAGAGCATGTACTGAATGAGTTGAAAGAGGCGTTGGGATCGAACACCGGGCAACTTGGCGCGGTTTTTCGAGCGATGGAATCCGGAACGATTAAGAACGTCGACCTAGCAGACCAAGGAATCGTCGCGAATTCAGGTGTCGCGTATCAACACAAAGTTGGCATTCGGGCGATTCTCGGGGAGAAGTTCCCCAAGGCTCCTTCGCTGGCTGCGGCGACTGGTCGTCGAATCGGGGGCTTGATTCGCGACAATCCCGATTTTTCTCTTCCAGCGAAAGATTACCTCGCAGAGCTGAGATCCGCCCTTGATGAAATTTCGCAGGATGCTTCTGCCCAAGTAGCCGAAGAGAAGGATTTCGCCGCAAAGTCTGCAGCGATCGAAGCCAAAGTCGAGGAGTCGGCCGGCGTCTACGTATATACCCTTCCGACGTTCAGAAAGACGCCAATCAAGGTTGATCCAGATCGCTATTGGATGAAAGTGGGCAAGACCAAGCGATTCACTAAGAAGCGGATCAAGGAGCAAATGCGTGTCACCGGGCTCCCAGAAGACCCCCTGATCCTTCGGGTGTACCAAACCAAGGACGACCGAATCGATGTGGTCGAGCGTGACCTTCACCGACTCCTAATTGCAGCTGGCCATTCAAGAACGGAGGGGAAGACGGCCGGAATGGAATGGTTTGCTACAAATCTTGAATATCTAGACACCGTCGCCAAGGCCTTGGGCTGCACGATCGTGAGTGGGAGCGACGAATCCGAGGATTCCGAAGAGTAGCGAGCCGGCGATGGGTGACTCAGCAGCATGCCATCCTCGGAACCGCAGCGAGTCCACCGGATCTGTGTCGCTAAGTGAACGCCAATCTGATGAGTGAATCGCACTGGGTTGGCTGGAGGCTCCAGACTTTGGAAACAAGGATGGAGCCATGGCAATCAAGAATCAGCAATCTCTGCCCAAGGGGCGGCGCTACAGCCCCGAGGAGAAAGAGCAGGCCGTCCGTCTCGTGCGGACC
>CAIQUD010000137.1 GCA_903874965.1 uncultured Actinomycetes bacterium
GAAAACGAACTCCGCAATGCCAACGCAGGCTCTGAGATACGAGCCATCTCGTGCCACCGAAGCAAGAAATGGTGAACTTGCCGCGAGGGCAACGGGGAGTCGGAGGCTCAGCGAGTCAGCAAGACCGTGTCCGGGAAGTTGCCAGGACGTCGAGAGGTCTCCCCTACTGGTCGCTCCTTCGCTGGCCATTGCATTGGAATCACCAACGTCGACTGAATTGGTTCTGGCTTTACTCTCCTTGCCACCCTTGACCTTCTCGCGCACTTTGGTCGTGCGTGCGCCGACTTTGGTACCTCCGGAGCTTGGAGGGGAATTGCCAACGAGATTCTTTGCTCCAGACGTAGCTCCACCGACCCGAGCAGAACTTGAGGCCCTCGCCGCCCTGCCAGCATTTCCTGCCGAAGAAGCTCGAGCAGCAGCGGAGGCACTTCGAGCAGCGGTGCTTGCCCTCGTGGCCGCTACGGCAGTTCTGACGGCGACGCCAGCCGGAACAATCGCAGGTGCCGCATTAGCTCCCTTCTTGGCAACGAGATGCTGGACCCCACTACCGAGTGTCGACGCAGCTGCAACCGCCGAGGGACCAAATCGCCAAAGGACCGCAGCGAGCACCGCCGTGCTGCTGCCGAGAGTCAAGCCGCGCCGCACGAAACGTCGAACTTGCTCACCACGTTCCGTGGTTTGCCCCATGGGGTGGAACGCTACCAAGCATGAAGCGTTTCTCCAACGTCCCTAGGCGGCGATTCCCCCAAGTAACTCCAAGCGCACGAGCGTCCGAACTTGTTCCGGATCATCAAGGTTCCAGCGCCCAGAGGATCCCATGTAACTAAGCACCATCCGTGCGAGATAGTCCGCTGCTTCTGCTGGCACGACACCGCTCACGAGATCGTGCTGCTCCAAGTAGGGCAGGAGGAATGAGGCAACGAGTTCTCTTGTTGTTGCGCCGATTTTCGTCAACGTTGATTCGAGGAGTTCTGGCTCGGTAGAGAGAACAAGCTGGAGCACTTCGTGCTCAGCAATGGAGCGGTGTGCGTATTGCAGACCACGCTCCATGACTTCTTCGAGCGTCTCGGCCGACCGAACGGCGTCGAGGAGGCGCCTGAAGAATCGGTCGTACTCCCACGCAACAACGGCATCGAACAACTCGGTGCGACCCCCTGGAAAGTACCGGTAGAGCGTTGCCCTACTGATGCCAGCGGTCTTCGCAATGTCCTCAAGCGAGGTCCGAGAAGGACCCCACTTTGCAATGCAACCATACGTGGCCTCGATCAGCGCTTGTCGTTGATCCACCACGTTCGCCATAGGGCTTAGTCGACCGTCCAGAAGGAATTCGACCGAAGGAGCGCTGCGAGGTCGCCGTCGCCACGCTTGGCCTTCGTTGCTTCCACCTGAGCCGTCATTGACTCGCCGTATTCGCTGCGCTGGACGTCACGGAAGACACCCATCGGCGTTGGCATCGTTGGTCCGGAACTGAGACGTGAGAGTGCGAAGGAAAGCGCAGGGTCTTCACGGTGCTCGTCGTGAATAAGCACCTTGTCGAGTCCAACGGACGCAACGTCGACAATCTCGAGTGCGCCGTTTGATTGCTGCACGACGCCGTGCTGGAGGTCAGCTCCAAAACGAATCGGCTCTCCGTGGACCAAATTGATCAGCATCTCGGCGCGATTGTCCTTTGCCGTGATGCCTTCAAATGCTCCGTCGTTGAACACGTTGCAGTTTTGGTACACCTCGACAAATGAAGCACCCTTGTGTGCGTGCGCACGTCGGAACATCTCTTGCATGTGGGCGCGGTCCATGTCGTGGGTCCGGGCAACGAACGTCGCCTCGGCGCCAATGGCGAGTGAGACGGGATTGAAGGGGTGGTCGAGTGAGCCAAATGGCGTCGACTTGGTGATTTTTCCCTCTTCTGACGTTGGGGAGTACTGCCCCTTCGTCAGACCGTAGATCTGGTTATTGAACATCAAGATGTTGAGGTTCACATTGCGACGCAGCGCGTGGATCAGGTGGTTTCCACCAATCGACAAGGAGTCGCCGTCACCCGAAACGACCCACACATCAAGGTCGGGTCGGGTTGTTGAAAGCCCCGTCGCGATTGCGGGAGCGCGTCCGTGAATCGAGTGCAAGCCATAGGTCGACATGTAATACGGAAAACGAGCTGCACAACCAATACCGGAAACAAACACGGTGTTCTCACGTCGCACACCAAGATCTGGCATCAACATCTGGACCGCAGCCAAGATCGAGTAGTCGCCGCAACCAGGGCACCACTTCACTTCTTGATCGCTCGACCAATCTTTTCGAGTCGTGAGAGGAATCTCCACGGTCGTCATCAAAGTGCTCCCAACTGTTCGGCGATTGCTGCTTCAATTTCTGCTGCTCGGAATGGACTTCCCTGCATCTTCGAGAGGCTCTGCGCGTCCACGAGGTACTCCGCGCGCAGCATTTTCGAGAGCTGCCCGAGATTCATCTCAGGAACGAGGACCCGCTCGTAGCGGCTCAGCACCTCACCGAGATTCTTCGGGAATGGATTGAGGTGACGAAGGTGTGCTTGGGCAACTTTCTCGCCCTTGGCACGGGTCCGCTGCACACCAGCGGCAATTGAACCCCAGGTCGAGCCCCAGCCAATCACCAAGAGCTTGGCGTCACCGCTTTCGTCATCGACCTCGAGGTCTGGGATGTCATTGGCGATGCCAGCTATCTTGGCTTCACGAAGGTGCACCATCTTCTCGTGGTTTGCATTGTCATACGAGACGTTGCCAGAACCATCTGCCTTCTCAAGTCCACCAATGCGATGCTCGAGGCCGGCGACGCCGGGCGGAGCCCATGGACGAGCCAAAGTGACTTCGTCGCGGAGATATGGCCAGAACACTGACGTTCCATCCGCATTCTCGTGATTCGGAGCTGTTGCAAAGTTCGGTTCGATCGTTCCGAGCTTCGTGACGTCAGGGAGTTTCCAAGGTTCGGTTCCATTGCCGAGATACCCGTCTGAAAGGAGAATCACTGGCGTGCGGTACTTGACCGCAATTCGACATGCTTCAATCGCAGCCTCGAAACAGTCGCTTGGTGACTTCGCCGCAACGATTGGGACCGGCGCTTCGCCATGGCGCCCATACATTGCCTGCAGAAGATCGGCTTGTTCGGTCTTGGTTGGCAGTCCAGTCGACGGGCCACCACGCTGAATGTTAACCACCACGAGCGGCAGTTCGAGGCTGACTGCAAGACCGAGGGTCTCGCCCTTCAAGGCAAGTCCTGGACCTGAGGTCGTGGTGATGCCGAGCGAACCGCCATAGGCCGCACCGAGTGCCGAGCCAATGCCTGCAATCTCGTCTTCGGCTTGGAACGTACGGATGCCAAATTCCTTGCGCTTCGACAGTTCGTGGAGGATGTCTGAAGCCGGGGTAATTGGGTAGGAACCGAGGAACATCGGCAGCTTTGAAATCGATGCTGCGGCGATGAGGCCCCATGACAATGCCGTGTTTCCTGAGACGTTCACATAGTCGCCGGGCTCAAAGGTCGACGGACGAACTTCATAGCGAGCATCGAAGAGCTCGGCGGTTTCTCCGAAGTCATAGCCAGCTCGAAATGCCCGCGTATTCGCGTCTTCGACCTGTGGCTTGCCACCGAACTTTGCGTGAATCCACTCGAGGGTCGCATCGGTTGGTCGTGTGTAGAGCCAGCTCACGAGTCCAAGGGCAAAGAAGTTCTTCGATCGCTCAGCATCGCGAGGCTTCACGCCGGCTTCTTTGCCAGCGGCTTGCGTAATCGAGGTCATCGGGACTTCGTAGACGGTGTACTGGTTGAGCGAACCATCAGTCAGTGGGTTCTCTGCGTATCCAGCCTTGGTCAACGACCGCTCGTCGAAAGCATCGGCATTGATGATGAGGGTGGTGCCTCGCTCCATCACCGCCATGTTCGCCTTGAGACCAGCTGGGTTCATTGCCACGAGGACGGTCGGCGAATCACCAGGGGTCGAGATCTCATGGTCAGAAATTGCGACCTGGAAAGCGGACACACCGGCCAGGGTTCCGGCAGGGGCACGAATTTCTGCGGGGAAATCGGGGAAGGTCGCCAGGTCATTGCCGAGCGTTGCACTCGTTGCAGTAAACCGATCTCCGGTTAGCTGCATGCCATCTCCGGAATCTCCTGCAAACCGAATTACCACTCGGTCCAGTTGCTCGGTATGCCTCGTCGTCACCGTTGACCACCTCTCGTTCGCGAACTCGTGCCTTCAGAGCCAGGACATGCGGCTCGTGGCAACGCCCATTCACTCTATAGGGGTCGCACGGTGCGCCTTCGCTGTTCTGGCTCCAATTCTCGCGCTCTTCATATGCACAACGGGTCGGCCCTGGGGCCGACCCGCTTGCTTCGTCTCTGTAGAGCAAATCCTCCTAGGCGATAGTCACCGCAGAATCGAGGTAGACGTCTTGAATGGCGTGAATGATCTCTGCGCCTTCCGCCGTTGGGCGCTGGAATGCCTTGCGGCCAACAATGAGGCCCTGCCCACCGGCTCGCTTGTTGATCACCGCAGTTCTGACCGCCTGGGCGAGATCGCTGTCACCCTTGGACTCTCCACCCGAATTGATGAGGCCAATTCGCCCGTTGTAGCAATTCACCACCTGCCAACGGGTGAGGTCAATTGGATGATCCGTCGTGAGTTGGCTGTAGACGAGCGGGTCAGTCTTGCCAAATGAAACGGCGTTGTATCCGCCGTTGTTTTCCGCTTGCTTCTGCTTGATGATGTCGGCACCGATCGTCACGCCGAGGTGGTTGGCCTGTCCGGTCAAGTCAGCTGAGGTGTGGAAGTCACCGTCATCAGTCTTGAAACCAGAGTTGCGGAGATAGCACCACAGCACGGTGAACATGCCGAGGCGGTGCGCCTCTTCAAATGCCGCAGCAACTTCTTGAAGTTGACGATCGGACTCTTTTGATCCGAAGTAAATGGTTGCGCCAACGCCAACTGCACCGAGATCGGCGGCCTGTTGGACGCTTGAGAACATGATCTGGTCGTAGGTGTTTGGGTAGTGGAGCCAGTCATTGTGGTTGATCTTCACGATCAAAGGAATCTTCGTGACATAGCGTCGAGATACTGCCTTCAGCACGCCAAGGGTGGTTGCGATCGCGCTGCAGTCTCCGGCGAGCGCAAGTTCACACAGCTGTGCAGGGTCGAAGTACTTCGGCACCTTCGCGAAACTTGCGGCACCTGAGTGTTCAATCCCTTGGTCAACCGGCAGGATCGAGAGATAGCCGGTCCCGCCGAGTCGACCGTGGTTATAGAGGGTTCCAAGGCTTCGCAGGACGGAAGGAGTCCGATCGGTCTCGAGAAACACTCGGTCGATGAAGTCCGGACCAGGAAGGACCAGATTGTCCTTCGGAATGGCCGTTGCGGTGTGGTTAAGGAGATTGTCGGCGTCAGCGCCGAGCAGTTGAGTGAGATCCATGCGTCGATGCTACCTACCCTGCACGACGCCGTTGTAAATTTGGCTTACGACGTGTCCATGCACTTTGGTGACTGCTCTACCAACCCAAGATGGTCAGAAGGCGCTCGATTCGTTCATCTGAACCGCCAAAGAGTCGGGTGAGCTCACCAACCACAACGACCCCATCAAGGCATCCCGCAGCAACCATCGCTTCGAGGTCAGCCCAGTCTTTGGTCCGGTTGTAAAGCACTTTGAAGATTGCGA
>CAIQUD010000138.1 GCA_903874965.1 uncultured Actinomycetes bacterium
ACGAACCTGACGGGAGCAACCCTCACCGGCGTGAGCTCAGGCGGAGTCACCGGCAACCCGACGCTCCCGTCGGGATGGAGTCTGATCAGCGGCTACCTCGTCGGAGCAGGGGCGAACCTGGCCAATGCCAATCTCACCAATGCATCCCTTGCCAACTTCAACCTGGCCGGCACGAACCTGACGGGAGCAACCCTCACCGGCGTGAGCTCAGGCGGAGTCACCGGCAACCCGACGCTCCCGTCGGGATGGACGTTGACGGTGGGATATATCGTCGGGCCAGGTGCGAACTTGTTGAATGCGAAACTTTCAAACGCAAATCTTGCGTATGTCGACCTATCTACGACGGTTCTGACCGGCGTCAGCTCAGGAGGCGTTACCGGAAGCCCCTCGCTGCCAAGTGGATGGCGTGTAGTCAATGGATACCTAACTGGTGCTGGCGCCAATCTTGATCATGCAAACCTCTCGTTTTCCGATCTCTCAGGTCTTGACCTCACGGGTTCAAACCTGCACGGCGCCAGTGTGGTGCATAGCAACCTCCAGGGCGCGAACTTCCTCAACGCGCTTGTCTCAGGTCTCCAGGCAGGCGACTCGTATGGGTACCCGATCGGACTGCCGCAGTCGTGCTCTTACTCGTTCGGCCATCTCGATAGTTGCCCCTGATTGATTTTGCCGACTTCAACACCGTTGGTAGTAAGCCGTTGACGTCCCCTGAAGTAGTGGTGTCACTTGGAGGGTTTTCGAAGTAATGGGCGGGGCTGAACGTTGGCCTTCCGTGACTCGCAGCCTAGGTAGTGATCTCGGGAGTGGTCGTGTCGAGCTCCGTTGCGTCGTGCCGGCGCCTCGGATGAGCAGACACTCGACCCGTGCCCAGTGTGGTTGCTTAGAGCCCTGATTCCCACTCGAAGTAGACGACCCTGAACTTCAAGAACGGCGAATCCGGAGAGAAGGCGCGATCAAGCTCAGCAAACTGCCCCTTGCTAAACTCGTTAGTACTGCTTCGACAGCTCAGATCAAACTCTCGAAGCTCGTCTCGGTCGACGAACACCCACTCGTCGATGTAGCCCGACGACTCGTCCCTGAAGACCTCATGGCGTTTGAAGAGTCGGCCAACGTCCCAGTGACTCGGTTCGAATCGCCAGGGTGCTTTGGCACCCCATGACCCTCCCCTCCGCAATTCTCCCCAATCGCCAATGGGCTTGCTCTCGTCGAACTCAACGGGCCACACCCTCACCGCGTGAGCTGGCATTTCATGCACCTCCCCAGTTCGGAAGATTCGCCGTCGCAGATGCTGACCCATCACTCGGAACGACATTCACCGAGCCAAACTCCACGGCGCCTCCTGCTGAGGTCGGATTGGTCATGGTCACGGTGGCCGGAATCGAAGCGAAGTGCCCCGAAGCACAATAGGGAACACAATCGTTCACGTTGTAGGTCCCCGTGCCACTTGCCTCAGAGGAGCCCCACGAAGACCACGAGATGTTGGTCAGGCTCACATTGCCTGAACCGCATGCAAGGTAGATAGTTGCTGGCTTCAACATCGGGTTGGTTGATGGAGCGCATGGGGCTACGTAAGTCAATGGTGCGGTCGTCGTGGGCGGTGTGGTCGTTGTTGAGCTTGGTGCGATAGTCGTGGTCGAAGAAGTCCTTGAAGGCGATGTCGTGGTAGAGCGCTTCTCTGTTGTGTTGGTTGCAGAGCCCGATGACGAGCTCTTGCCAACGAAGAAGGCGAGGAGAGCGACCACTACGATCAGTGCGACAACCCCGGAAATAACCAGCGTCCTTCGTTGAACATGGAATGTGAAGACACCCCCCGAATCTTCATCTCCGGGACCAGGCGCGGTCATGCTCCACATGCCTGCTGGGACGCATTCACCTTGTCGCAGAAGTTGAAGCCAGGGCTTCCTCCGATACTGGTCTGGACCCCAGGGGAAGCTAGGTCTAAGTAGATAGTGGTGCCCGGACCGTACGAAGTCGATGAGCTTTGCAAGGTGCCAGTCGTAACCATCGCGATGGCTGTGGCTGGACCTGTAGCGCTCACGCTGATGTTCACCGTCTGCCGAACTCCGGCGTACTGAATGCCCGGCCAACTCATCGTGCCGGTTCCATCTGCGTTGACAATCAAGCCACCGTCATGCATGTACCAGGAGCCAACAAAGGGAGCGATGCTTGGCGGTGCGGTCGTTGTTGCTTGCGGTGGAGCTGTTGTCAGGGCAGGTGCCGAAGTCGTCGTCACGGCTTTGGGTCTTGTTGTGGGGGTGGCATGCCGGAAAGTGCTTGTTGAGGACGTCTCTGCTTGGTTCGAGCTGCCTCCCTTCAGAATGAAGGTCATCGCAACGGCTCCAAGAACAACCATGCCGACGATGGCGATGATGGTGACCTGTTGATTCGTCAATCGGCGAGAAGCGGAATCGGACATAGAGCAACTCTAGGGTTGGGGAGCATCGGTCTGGACCAACTTCAGCGGACTCATTTGGTTGCGTGACTCACGCTGCGTTGGCAGTGCTGAAGATGGTCTTGTAGTCGAGCGGCGTTCACACGTGCGCCTTCTCATTCGGCCATCTAGACAGTTGCCCCTGATTCGTCTTACCGACTCCATCTTGGTTGACAATAACCTCTTTAACAACCGTTTGGAGATAAGGCGATTTACCCCAATGGGAATTTGAGGAGAACTTGCTTGGCGAGGTCTTCCGTGCGCCTCTCGACATCCGCACTGTTCCAGCTATCGGCCTCGACGAGTTCTGCGTTGATGCCCAAACCATTTCGATATCCCACATACTTCGTTGGTTGCTTTGGGTTCTTTCTATCCTTCTTCTCGCCAAAGGAGAGGTTGCCCAACGTGGAGTTGTAGCCAGTGATCGTGAGGTTGCCCAGCTTGTGCACTTCTTCGTTGAGCACTCGTTCCGCCTCCTCCTCACCTCCCAGCATTTCTATCCAGGCCGTTGGCATGTTCTCCCCCTGCGGAATGACGTGTTCAATTGTCCAGCGGTACCGGTGTTTTGAATCGCCGGCCTTGTCTCGAATCCACAGGTCGGTCCAGATCTCATCGTTCATGTGTTCCTGAGCGAGCTGGATAAGGATGAATCTAGTGATCGACGAGTTCTCGTCGTAGATGGGCCCGGAGAGCTTTTCGAGGAATATCGTGTCGCTTGACGAGACAGCCAGCAGTGGAGTTCGGATCCTTTCAATTGGACTGAGATCCTTGCCCAGTTCCCAGTTCTCAACAATTGAGATGAACAGGCGATCAAGCGCGTAGGTGGGTGGCGTGTTCGTGAGGTTTCTCCGCACAAAGAAGCTTATGAGTAGGTGACAGATTTCGACAAGGTCGTCATCGCTGAGTTCGAATTCGTCACGATTCACGAGAAGACTGAGCATCAAGATGTACGAAGGTGTGCCCTCGACCCGCGAGAGATCAAGGAGAGCCCGAGTCAGAGAAGTTGGGGTTTCCTCATCGGGCCGAACACCAATGATTTGGCCATACGCCGATGTAGCCCGATCCATTCGATCAGCGAAGATCGCGAAGTCTCCCTGGAGCATCTCTTCAAAGATCGTGATCAACTTCGAACGAGTTGCTACCGGAGCGTTTGCCACGGCCAAGGCCCACTGACCCTTGAAGGCATTGTAAAACTGGCGGAAGAAGCGCTCTTGGTCGCGGTATTCACCCCCAAGATTCTCGAGCCACTTCTTCCAACGGTTGTAGGCAGCGTCGATTCCCAGTCCTTCAGTTCGATCTGCCTTCTCAAGTAGAGAATTCTTGATCAAATCGATGGGCGTAAGTGCGAGGCCTCGGTTGTTGAGTGATTCGAAGAGTACGAACGCATCTGCATGGTTGTGTACCTCAAGAGTGACGACGATGGCCTTCTTGGTTCGGTTCAAGACGTCGAAAAGGACTTCAACTTCGGATTGGTCTGCTGACTCCATCCGTTCGGCGAGGCAGCTCTTGAAGTGACGGAACGCCCGCTTGATCTTCCTGTTGCCTGCGTAAGGAACAGCCGAGGCGTGAATGCCGGTTCCTGCTTCATCGAGGACTTGAAGAAAATCATCGCTGTTGTGATTTTGAATCTGGAGGTTCACCCGAGGCCGGCTTGGGCTGCCGGTCACGAGCATCCGTCGAAGGTTCGAAAGATCAGATCTCTGATCATCGGTGTCGAGGCACTCACGCCTGGCAGTCAATTCGCCGAAGATGGCAAGAAGGAGAAGCGTGACCGTTGTGATTCGTTGCTGCCCATCAACAATCTCGAGGTTGTGATCACCAAGCATCGCTTCGGTCTTGTCGACTCCAATGATGGTTCCAAGGAAGTGGCCGGACAGAGCATCCTCTTCCATCAAATCGTTGAAGAGGGCAGACCACTGGTCCTTGGTCCACGAGTATTCCCTCTGATACTTCGGGATCAGATAATTGATGTCTTTTTCGTGGCTGAATAGTTCATGGATTGACGTTGGAGTGGCTGACTTGATCATGCGAAGAAGTTACATGTCCGCTACATCATGTGGGACTGCTGTCCGTTCGTTTTTGCTCGCTCAATTCACTACCGGCTTTGTCATTCAGTTCAACAACTTGGTCGAATATTGATCCAAGAGCCTTTGCTGCAGCATGCCTGGTGTCGGGAGTGATGCGGGCATAGATGCTCGTGGTCTTGATGTCGGCGTGACCGAGGAGCGAAGAGACCTCCTCGAGGGATCCCACCTTGTTCAGCATGGTGGTGGCAGCCGTGTGGCGGAGCCGGTGGGGGGAGACGTCGATACCCGCTTCAGCGGCGGTTGTCTTCATCCACTTGGCGAAGGCATCGGGGTCGATGGGTTGACCGTTCTCGAAGCTCACGATGAAATCAGTGGGGCGTGTTACTTCACCCTGATGGGTGTGGAGTACTTGAAGGGCTTGGAGCAGTCCCGGTGACGCAGCGAGGCTTCTTCGCGAGTAGTCGGTTTTCAGGTCTCGACGGATAAGCAGTGATCGGTGGACCTTGCCATCGATGACCACTCGGGAGAGCTGCTTGCGGATCGTGATGACGCCGGTCTCGAGATCGACGTCTTCCCAAACGAGTCCGAGTGCTTCTCCTCGTCGGAGTCCCAGCCACAACATGAGCATGACACCCATGCGCCGAGGATCCTCTGGTGGCCCCCAGTCGATCTTCAAGAAGCGGTCAAGCTCATCCTCTGAGAGGTACTTCGGCTTGGCCGGTGGGACCTTCGGGCGCTTGACGCCAGTCAGGGGATTGGAAGTGAGGAGGCCATCGTCAATAGCGCCGTTGATGACGCTGCTGAGGAGCGCATAGCAATGACGGAGATTGTGGGGTTCGCCAACGCCCGGCTTCCGGGCTCGGAACTTTCGATCCAGGCTGTCGAGCCAGCGCTTGATGGTGCCGGCGGTGAGCTTGTCGAGCGGGATCTTCTCGAGGGGTTCGAAGTAGAGCTTGCGGCGGTTCTGCTCCTGCATGATCGTGCGGGGATTCACCGTGCGCATGGCGAACCATTGATCCATCCACTCTCCGAGCCGGGGTGCCTTGGCAACGGTCATCTGGCCCTTGTCCATCTTGAGGCGTTGCTCGGCAATCCAGTCGGCTGCCTCCTTCTTTGTCTTGCACTGCCTTGTAGGCCGACTGCCATCGGGCATGCGGATCTGAGCTCGGTAGCCAGCGCGGCCCTTGACCTGTTGGATCGAGCCTTCGCCGTCTCCTCGACCTCGCTTCGATGATGATGGTGTGGCCACGGATGGCTCCTCTCTCTGGATCTCGCCAGACCGCCTCATTCACAACGGTCGGCCGGGATCGCATGTCGCGCGAAGAAATCTCGGCTTCTTCAGAGCTCTTCGGTGTGGACTACCTCGATGGTGACCCCATCGAGGTAGTCCCGGATGGCGCTCTCTCGGATGGTGATCCGTCGCTCCGAGACGTACTGATGGGCGATTTTCTTGGCTTTGAGCAGTCGCCAAGCCGTCGGCACGCTGACCCCCAGGATCTCAGCGGTCTGGGCCAACGAGTAACACCGACCGAAGGTCTCAGACGAATCAGAAGGGGCGACTGAAATCGGTGCAACTGCGTCAGTAGCGTTTTCGTTCAATGGGCTCATGGACTTTTCTCCGTTCGAGGTGGTGGCGGTCACTCGGTGTGCTGTCGGTGGGCGGGACGGTGTTGATTGGTGGGTCGATCTCCGGCTCTGCATCAGCGGCCGCGTTCCAGGCTCTTGGTGCTGGGCAAGTGGTGACCTCAACGTCGCTTGACGCGAAGACCACGGCCCCGGTTGATGGGCAGCTCCGCACTCCGGATGCGCAGGCCTCTGTGACTGGCGTGGCGTGGCCGAGCTCGGCCAATGGACAGATGGCTACCGACGGACATCGACTAGTGGCCTTCACCGTCACCTTGAGCGAACCGGTGACGTCGACGAACTCGGGGAACCCAAGTCCGGCCACATTGTCGTTGGTCGTGAATGGTTCGAAGACCTCGCTGGATCTGAGCTCGATCACGGTTTCGATTCAGGGCACAGCCAGCGGCACGGGATCGGGAACCGAGAGCTACGTGGCCTCGGTGCCGAACACCACCCGCAACGTCGAACTCGAGATGGCACAAGCCGGCTTTGTCCAGGACCTCTCGCTGTGGACCTTGAAGCGCACGACCTCTGCACCGGCGAGTCTCTATGCCAGTAGCTCTGCATCGTCGGTTGTCGACACCATCGGATTGACTGAGCAGATCCCGGTGACAAATCCCTCGACCGGGGTGACCTGGAACTCGGTGGTGCAGATCAAGTCTGCCTCGCTCGAAGCCTTTGACCCGGGTGGCTCGGGAGCGGTGGCGCCGAAGAATCAGTCGTATCTGGTGCTCGACATGACCTCGACGCCGATCCAGCGTCAACAGGACGATCCCAACTACGGATCGTTCTACGCCGCCATGACACCTCTGTCGGGTTCGGACATCGTGTTGATCGATTCGGCCGGGCGCACCTTCATGGCCACGCAATCGAACCCCGGAGACCCTGGCTCGATCTTCGATGAGACGACCAATGACAATCTGCTGAACGCCACCTACAGCTTCTTGGTTCCCGACTCCTTCACCGGAGGAACGGCGTCGATCGGCGCCACCACGACCAATGGGTCGGTCTTCACCTACTTCACCGGGCATGACGCCACGAGCCTGAACGTCGGGGGACCAACGACCTTCCCCGTGAACTTCCCTGCTCCGCCGAAGGCTTCCTCGCAGCCAACGCCACCGTGGGTGGGGCAACCCAACCCGCCAACCCTGGCTGCCTCGAGCACTGGGGTACCTCCACGGACCTCGAGCTCGTCGGGTGGGGGACTCCCCGTCTGGTTGGCGGCGGTCATCGTGGCGATGGTCGCTGGCGGAGCCGAGCTCTACCGACGCTCTCGGAATCGTTCGAAGGACGCTGTTGATGACGGCGCAGCCGAGGCTGCGGGGGGAGCGGTGGAGGAGGAGGCCAGTGGGGATCCCACGCCGGCCTCTGATCCCACTTCCGGCTCTGATCAACCTCAAGACCCAACGGTCGGGTCTGATGGGGGAGATGACCCAGTGATTCTGCGGGTCGACATCATGGGAGCGGTGCGGGTGAGTCCGGTCACGGCGCCGGCTGATGAGTTCACTCGAGCCTTCATCTCGTACTTGGCCGTGCACAATGATCGGCCTCGAACCGTCGATGACACCCAGACCGCACTGTGGCCGCTGAATGGGACCGAGAGGGACATCTCCCGAAAGACGTTCCTCAACAAGGTCTCCGATGCTCGTCGGATCGTTAGGTCGCAGCACCTGCCCGGCAAGGTCGAGCAGTCCGGCTATCGGTTGGTCGATGTGACGTGCGATTGGGCGGAGTTCCAGGTTCTGGCGGCCATGGTTGCTCAGGCTGATACCGAGGAAGCCATCGAGCTTCGTGACCAAGCGCTTCAGCTGGTCCGCGGGGTGCCCTTCGAGTCCGACGTGAGCCCATGGTTCAACTGGGCTGATTCGGAGGGTCTCAGGACCGCCATCGAGACATCCGTGGTCTCGATGGCTCGTGACCAGGCTCGTGCCCTGGTCGGGCTTGAGGAGCTCGACGGCGCAGAGGCAGCGCTTCGTCAGGGGCTCAGAGTCAACCCGACCGAGATGATCCTTTGGGAAGAGCTCGGGCGAGTGGTGCTGGCTGGTGCTGATCCGAACGTGGCCTCCCGGTTCTGGCGTGACATCAGTGCCGGTCTCGACCCAGGATCGGTGTCGGCGATCAGAGGTCGTCTTGAGGGCTGAGTGAGTCATCGGGTCCTGCCGTCCCGGGTCAGGAATCCTCTAAGGGCTTCCTCTCCTCGGCGTCGCTGGACGCAGAGGGTTTGCGCCGGGGTGTCGAGAGCGGATCCAAGCTCTTGGAGCGTGATGCCTTCGAGTCGAGTGGCCGCGATGATTTGAGCAGTCGTGGCTGTGATCATGCCGGCGTGAATGGCGTCATTGAGGATCCATGAGACCTGGACCGCCGGATCGAGATCCGGATCAGCGAGGTCGTGCGCCTCGTCGAGTGCCTCGTGATGAGCTCGGTCGATATGGTCTCGTCGGAAGACGGTCCGAGCCTTGGTCCAGGTGGAGTTCACCACGCAGCGCAGGCGAGGGGTCTTGATCTCGGTGGTGATCGATTCGAGGGCGAGGCAGATCACCTCGCTCAAAGCATCGTCACTGGGCTTCGACCTACCCGTGACTCTCCGAGCAATCCGGACGAGACCTGGCCGGAGTGCGACGAGGGCAGCCAAGGCGAGATCCTCGTTGCCAGCAGCCTGGATCAACAGGTGCTCGATCAGGAAGTCCCAGCTGACATTGGGCACCTCGAGCTGCTTGTTGCAGATTGACACCACATCGACGAGGCGAATGTGGCCGGGAAGGTCAATACCTTGGTCTCTCAGGATCTGGATCGACGTCGCATCGCTTCGATGCTTCGAGCGCAGGGCCAGGTCGTCGGCGAGTCGGGTCATGGGGTTGCTGTGTGTGGTCATGGGCCCATCAAGCGCTCGGGAACTCCCGACTTCGTCCATGTCGCCATTCCCGGGACCACAAACTCCCTGTTCAGGACAGACAAACAATTTCTCGGAGGATTCTTGGGGTGATCTCACTGGGAACCTCCTCGGGAACTCGGCCGGGAACGCGAGCGGGAGAGTGCGGCCTCTTTTCGCTGCTCGAGGTGGAGCCCATGGAGAAGGTGGGCCACCTGCTCGCCGCGAGGATCGGAGTAGCCACGGCCGGCGTAGTGAAAGGTGCCGGCCACCGGATCGGATGACGACTGGGCCTTCATGAACTCCGTGCGGGCGCCTCGGAGCTGGCCGAAGGTGGTGGAGAAGCCCATCGACTTCGTGATCAATTGGCCCCGGAACCCGAAGGTGTGGGCGTGGTGGCGGAGCCGGAGATCCGAATACATTCGGTCGAGGTCCCACGCCGTGAGCGCCAGGAGTCGCGTGTGCTCATCGAGCCTGGCCTTCTCAATCTGTCGCCGACTACTGAAGGCCCGGGCGAGGGTGACCGAGCCGTCGGTCGTCTTGGTTGAATACTTGGCCAAGTAGGAGGCGACCTTGTGGCCCGAACCGATCTCGCTCGAGACATCGGCGATGTCGAACTGGGTTCCCCACCGGACACGAGTGCCGTCGGGCCCCTCCACCGAGGCCGAGCGGATGACAGAGCGAAGGTTGTCGCCAAGGAGCTCAGGGGTGAGCCATGCCGGTGGGGTGTCCTCGGGACCCTCTGGTCCATCGGCTCGGATGATGACGTGAAAGTGGATGAGCCCTCGGCGTTGGACTTCTGCGACCTTGAGGTAGTTGATCCGGGCGATCTCATTGGCTCGCGAGGTGGTCAACCCAGCAGCCGTGGCGATGGATTGGCGAAGCCGGATGATCGTGGCGTTCCAGAGCTTTGAGGCGGCAGCGTTCCAGAGCACCGCACCTCGGTAGTCGAAGCACTTCCCACAGATCGGTTGGCCGAGCAGGAGATCGGTGTCATCGTGAGTTGACTGGCAGAGGGTCGCTCGGCCATGGCGACACCGCTCGGCCGCCGTTGGTCGTCGGCGATTGCAGCGGCCAGTGGTGTTGTGGCGATGCACTGCGCCAAAGCTCGGAGCCGTGAGGGTGACGAAGAGCCGGGGGTGGTCCCCGATGCTCGTCGGGAGACCTTTTCCTCCGACGATGCCAGCGGAGATCAGGATCCAGGCATCGGCCTTGTAGAGATAGGAACACGCCGGGCAGATAGCCACGCGTCGGTCCTTGCAGGGAACCCGAAGGCTCGAGTCCTTGAGCTCTCCGGTGGCCATGTTCACGATGCGGCCGGTGAGCCGAATGGGGTGTGAGCAGCTGCCGGCCGCCAGGACCTCTCGAAGCAGCGCTCGGCCGTCGGTCGTGGTCGT
The DNA here is from genome assembly GCA_903874965.1 of uncultured Actinomycetes bacterium. Lineage (GTDB taxonomy): Bacteria > Actinomycetota > Acidimicrobiia > Acidimicrobiales > RAAP-2 > CAIQEU01. Next base: position 10,348 of record CAIQUD010000138.1, read on the forward strand.
GACGCTCACAGGCCGGCCCGCACCATCTCTGAGCGGTGCTCCAAGACGACGAGGTCCTCGTCGGAGAAGTAGGCGGCCTTGAAGCGGATGGGCTTGCCTCCTTCGGCCAACAGGTAGCCAATGCCTCGAGTGGCCGGGTCGATCTGGGCGGCGGAGAAGCCTTGGCTGGCCCAGCCCTGGCCGAGGATGGTGTCGGAAGCCTCGGGCGAGGTGCAGCGCATTGCCAGCCGATAGGAGAAGAGGTCTCGGATGTACGTCGGGACAACCTCGTGGCTGGGCTTCTGGGTTGCGGCGATCACGATGATGCCGGCTGCTCGACCGCGTGAGATCAGGTCACGGAGTGCTTCGGCGAAGCGATCACGCGTCTCCTTCTTCCCGCCTCGCAGATAGAGCGCTAGCTCATCGATGATGACGAGGTGGAGACCTTCAGGGTCGTCCGCAGTGATCTTGCGGCGCTTGGTTTCGAGGAGTCCGAGGTAGCGCTCATCCATGAGCTCGCGGAGCTGGTCCAAGGCATCGACCGCCTCATCGAGATCGGGTCCAACGAAGCGGTCAGCGATCGGCGCCCAGAGACCGAGCTCGACCCGCTTGCCGTCAAGCAGGGTGAGCGTGGTGCGGTCATCGAGGGCAGCGGCCACGACAATCGAGGCCAGTGCAACGGACTTGCCAGCCCCGGGCTCGCCGCCGATCAAGAGGTTATGTTCGGGCAGATCGATGGTCACCTCCTGGCCGCTCTCATCGATGCCGATCGAGACCGGCTCCCAAAGCGAGCACGTTTCAGCCTCGAGGAGGGGGGAGGTGATCAGGTGGTTCGCGAGCGCGTCGTAGCGGAGGACGAAGAG
>CAIQUD010000139.1 GCA_903874965.1 uncultured Actinomycetes bacterium
AGCGCCACCAGTTGATCGAAGGGCGTCTGCTCGTTCGGCTTGGGCAACGGCATCCTCAGCAACTGCCAAGACGGAGCGGAGTGCAATGGTCGAATCCGGAGCATCAATTGCCCGAATTCGTTCGAGAAGGGCTTCGACGAGATCGACGGACGTGGTCGTTCCGTCTTCAAGCAGCTGCAAGAGTTCGGCAACTGATCGAGACGCCAAGAAGGCAGAACCGGCATGAGGGTCAGGAGTTGCCATGGACCGAGGCTACGCGTTGATGCTGGGCTGACGGCCAGGCATGACACCTGTTTGCCTCGTTGGCTGGTTGAGCGGGAGGAACTGGTCGTTAGCATTTGGGAGAGACGAGGAGCCGGCGTGGCAGAACTGCAGTCCTTCAGCAACGACGGTCCCTGGGTGCTTGACGTCGACACGGTTGCCTGGCGTTTCGACGCAGTTCGGCTCCGGGCGCTGGCACAAGACCGGGTGCCAGCATGGACCAAGCGACGGTGGTTCCCACCTGGCGTTAGGGCAATCAAGGCGGGCGTGATTCTCGGATGGGCAGTCGCCGGCTGGGCGCTCACTGACCGACGTCGCGATCGAAGCACTTCTCGTGCGGGACTCTCTCGACGTGTTCGCGATGGATTTGTTCGCCTTGGTCCGACCTACATCAAGCTCGGTCAGATCATTTCCGCAGCTCAAGGAATCCTTCCTCAAGAACTCGTCGATGCGTTTTCAACCCTCCGGGATCGGGTTCCCGCTGAGACGTTTGACCATGTCCGAGCGCAGGTCGAAGCAGAGCTCGGTCGACCACTTGAAGCGGTGTTCGCTCACTTTGATCGGGTCCCGGTTGCGGCTGCATCGATTGCGCAGGTGCACTTCGCCACGCTGCATACCGGTGAAGACGTGGCCGTCAAAGTGCAACGCCCAAAGATCGCACGGCGAGTGGAACACGACCTCAAGATCATGGTGTGGATCGCCCCATTTCTTGCCCGGCGCATTGAACTCATGAAGATTGTGAACCTTCCGGCGATTATTGAAGTGTTTGCCGAGACGATTGTTGAAGAACTCGATTTCCGACTCGAGGCGGCCAACATGGTTGATGTCGCGATCGTGCTCGACACGACTGGTCATAACAACGTGGTGGTTCCACGCCCGCATCCGACGCTCGTCACTGAGCGACTGCTCGTCATGGAGCGCCTCACGGGGTTTGCCTTTGATGATCGGGAGGCCATGGTGGCGGCGGGAGTCGATACGACTGCCGTCGTTCGAGCACTCATGGTGTCCCTCCTCGAAGGAACCCTGATCTATGGCGTCTTTCACGGTGACCTTCATCCTGGGAATCTCCTTGTTCGGCCGGATGGAACCGTTGGACTCCTCGATCACGGCATCACGGGTCGCCTGAGCGAGCGAGAGCGTGGACTTTTCTTGAAGGTGATCCTCTCGTCATTTGCCGGCGATCATCGAGGCGTGCTCGAGGGCTACCAAGGCCTTGGAGCTCTCCCTCTCGACGCGGACCTTGACCAGTTCCTTCTCGAGATACCGATTGCTGCACCAAATGTCGATCCAACGACGGCAAAGCCCGACGAGCTGATGGACGAAATG
>CAIQUD010000140.1 GCA_903874965.1 uncultured Actinomycetes bacterium
CATCACGGACGGGGTAGCGAGTGGTTGCTGCAGTCGTGACGGCAACGATGGAACCGCTCGATTGTCGAAGGTGATTGAGGCACGGGTGAAGGAGGTTGAAACAGGCGACCACTTCTGCCTGCACATGGGTTCCGAATACCGCTGGCTCAACGGTCGAGAGATGTTGTTGGGGGATGTGGGGACCCGCTGCGTGGATGACGCTGTGCAGTCCGCCATATTGCGCAGCAACGACGGCCACGACCGAAGCACAATGGTCCCGCTCCAAGAGATCGAGTTGAATGGCCCCCACTCGAAGTCCTTCATTGGTCAACGACGTCACGAGTTCAGTTGCAAGTCGCTCATTCGAGCGATAGGTGAAGGTGACCGCTGCGCCTTCTCGCGCCAATTGGGCGACGATTGCGCGGCCAATTCCTCCGGTGCCTCCCGTGACGAGGGCACTTCCAGCGAGATCGCCGAATCTCTCGGTGGTCAACCGAAGGCTCCCCGAGCGACAGCATCGTCGAAGGTTGCATCGTCGAAGCCAAGAAGATCAGCCATCACTGCCCTTGTGTGCTGTCCGACGGTTGGGGCCTTCTCTGGAACTGGGAGGACCTCACCAACGAACTTGAGCGGTGCTGGCATCTGGTCTGCACCAAGGCGCTCCGCAGGAATGAGGGGGAACCGAACCTTGAACTGCGGATCCTCCAGCAAGGTTTTCGGCGTGTTGATCGGTGCAATTGCGGTGTTGAACTCATTGGCAAAACTGAGCCAATCGACACTCGACTTCGTGAGGAAGATTTGCTGGAGTTCTCGCTGCAGTTCACGATTACCTCGGGCGTGGTCGGCGTATTTGCTGCCGGGCCATCGATCAAACAGATCCATTCGACCAACGCCTTGGCAGAAGTTCTTCCAGAACTCTTGTTCAGAGGCCATGAGTAAGACGTGCTGTCCATCTGAAGCCTCGTAGACCTGGTAGCGAACGCCCTCCTTCATCCCCGCTGTCCCTGGAGCGCGTCGCTCGAAGTTATCCGACTTGTTGCCGGTCACTTCGCTCTGCGGACGCTCATAGGCCTTCCAGGTCTCTGAACGGAGCCAGTCCATTGACGCCGCGGCATCGGATTGGGCAATGTCGATGAACGAAGGCTCGCCAGTTGAACGTGCACGAAGGACGGCAGCCAGAATGCCAAGCGCGCCAAAGAGCGGCCCCGCATGGATGCCGGTCGACGGGTGCTCGGGTAGGTAGCAAAAACCTTCTTCGTCGGTTGCGACGTTCACGAGCCCTGCCCAGACGTCGTAGGCAATGCCATGCGAAGGAAGATCGGCATACGGGCCGGTCATGCCGTAGCCAGAAATGCAACAGAACACGATGCTCGGATTGATTTCGGTGAGTGCCTCGAAGCCAAGACCACGACGAGCGAGGCCGCCCGGTCGCATTGCTTCAATAACTACTTCGGCCGTTCCGACGAGCTTCTTGAAGATCTCAATGCCCGCTTCGGTTCGAAGATCAAGCGTGATGGATTGCTTGCCGCGATTGACGTGAAGGTGCATCAACGAGTCGCCTTCAACGATTGGCCACGTCATCTGCCGAACGTAATCACCAGCCGGAGGCTCAACCTTGATGACCTCGGCACCGAGGTCAACCAGCGTGTTGGTGATCTCTGCTGGGCCGAGGGCCGAACACTCAATAATGCGCAGTCCTGCCAACGGTGCGGTCGACATGGTCACCCTCCTGGTCTCGTCGAGCATCGTAGTGGAGCATTCCCCAAGACCTCAGGGGACGCATTGGTGCGTGCCTTGGTCAAGAGGGTGACGGGACCGCTTCAATCAAGGACGCGTCATCATTGCGGATGGAGCCAACAGCTCTTGAGACGCTGTGGTGTTGCAAGATTCCGAGCTTGGTTTCGAGGAGTTCTTCGAGAGCGACCGCAGCTTCGTCTCCTGTGGCGGTCAGCCATCGATCGATCGAGTCCTGTTCGACAATGACCGGCATTCGGTCGTGGAGATGTGCAACATCATCATTTGCTGGACGCGTGAGCACGGTGCAAGTCCGGACAATGCCCGAGGTCCCCTCTGGCGCATCAGGATCTCGCCACTCCTCCCAGAGTCCCGCGAGCAGTGCGGGCTGGCCGTCGACCCGAGAAATGTAATGGGGCTCCTTCAACACAGGGCCGGTTGTCGTCCATTCGAAGTAGCCGTCAACGGGGACGAGCAAGTGTCGAGTGGTGAAGGCTGCTCGAAACGATGGCTTGGTCGCCACGGTTTCACTTCGTGCATTGAACGTTCGCGAGGCGAACGAGCGATCCTTGGCCCAACTTGGGAGAAGTCCCCACCGGAATTGACTGAGTACACGCCCCGACCCATTCGGCGCATTGAGGAGCCCAGGAAGAGGAACGGTGGGGGGAAGATTCCACCGAGGGACAAAGAGTTCTTCTTGGAGCGCGACACCGAGATTGGCATCGAGGAGTCGAGCAAGTGAGGTGGGGGGCGTGAATAAGGCGAGTCGACCGCACATGACTCCATTGTTGCATCCTCACTGCGAAGCGCAGCAGTCGGCCGTCGCTGTTTGCGTCGCAAGGTGGAGCGGGGGTTGCACGCCACTCGAGTTCTAGGATCGAACCATGTTCACTTCCACCCGCCTCTCGCGGTCTGCCTATCTCGGTCACTGGCAAAGCGACCTCGATCGGATTGTTGAGGTGGCACACCAGCATGGGCATCTCCCTGTTCCAACGTGTCCTGATTGGACGGTGTACGACCTGGTTGATCATCTGGCTGGTGTGTATCAGCACAAGGTTTGGGTGCTCGAACTTGGAAAGTTTCCTCCAAAGACGTGGAGTGAGGAAGCAACGATCGAGCGGAAGAAGCGCGACCCGCTGGAGCAATTGCAGCACTGGGCGAGCGAACTCCAAGATCAACTCTCCATCCGAGCAGATGCAGCACCAGCGCCAACGTTTATGAAGGACGATCTCACCGTTGGGTTCTGGTGGCGTCGAATGGCACTCGAAACAGTTGTGCACCGAAGTGATGTTGAGTTGAGTGTCGGTGTGCCTACACCGCTTGATCCGGCACTTTGTCGTGATGGGATTGACGAACTGCTTTGGTTTGCCACCGCACCGTGGAATGACGGAGATCGGACGAGCTGGGATGGCCAACAAGTAGTCGTCGACGCTGGGACGCATCAATGGTCAGTCACCCTCGATCCAACGGGAATCAACGTGCTGCAAGGCGATTCAGGAGCGGGGACGAGAATTTCCGGCGAACCCGAGCCACTGCTCCAGTGGTCAGCAGGGCGACTCCTCGGTGAGGTTGAACGCTCAGGAGACGCAGAGAGCATTCGGCTCGTCGAAGCGCACCTCTCGAGTTTCTAGTCTTTAGTTCGGCGCAGCAACAAATGCCGCAAGCAGCAGAACCGTCGAGACACAGAGCGTGAGCTCCGCCAATAAGAACGCGGCGGTTGGATGTGCACCACGTTGTCGTGAGCGTCGGTAGATCGTGACGGCTGCCACGAGGCCACCAATGGTGACAACGGGGAAGAACAGCTCCCAGGTGAGCGAGCTTCCTGGTGAGTTCCAGAGTTGGACCGTGGCACCAATGCCGAGGCTGATCGTCGTGATGCAGACATAGGCGAGCAGCATCGTCAGCACGATGATGACGGGTTTTGGCTCGCTGTTTCGTCGCCCCTTGGACCGAGGGGACGTTTCTTCGAGTGGTCGGCTCCGCCGTTCATTCCGTGTCGTCGCCATTAGTGGAACACCGTTCCGCCGTCGGCGACGAGCACCGCTCCGGTCACGTAGCTCGCGGCACCTGACAACAAGAAGAGTGCAGGACCGACCATTTCCTCTGGACGTGCCAGTCGGCCCATAACAGTGGCGGCCGCCATGGCTTGCTGGGTGGCTTCATTGTTGTTGCGGACCATGTCCGTGTCGACGGGTCCAGGAGCAAGTGCGTTGACCCTGATGCCGTACTGGCCGAGTTCTGCCGCCATGGACTTCGTGAGCATGAGCAACCCTGCTTTGGCGGCGGTGTAGAGCGCCAGGTAGCGGCCCGAGGTAAACACCCCAATGGTGACCACGTTGAGCACCGAGGCGTTTGGGCTCTCTTTCAGATACGGAAGTGCTGCTTGGACGAGGAAGAGTGCTGCGCGCTCATTGACGTCCTGGGTCTTCGACCATGCGTCTGGGGTGATCTGACCAATGGGAAGTGCCAGCGCATTGGCCGCGTTGTTGACCACCAAATCGAGTCGTCCATAGGTTGCAATGGTTTGTTCGACGAGTCGATCAAGCTCATCGAGGTTGCCAATGTGACAAGGCACCGCGAGAGCAGTACCGCCACCGGCTTCAATCTCTGCAACGACCGCATCACAGGCAGCAGCCTTGCGGCTTGCAATGACGACAGTGGCGCCAGCCCCAGCCAACCCGAGAGCGATTGACCGACCGATTCCCCTGCTTCCACCGGTGACGATGGCAACCTGACCGGACAGGTCGTAAAGGCTGGTGATGCGTTGAAGCGCCATCTCTGAACCCTACCGCCCGGATCTCTGCGGTCTTTGGTGCCCAGTGCACCACGAGACAGGATGTGGCTACTATACGAACGTATGTTCGCTTCTGTTGATCGCCTCGAGTCTCGTCCCGCTCCCGATGAGCACCTCATTTCCCGTATTCGTCCAATGGTTGCACCCTCAGCTCGGCTACTCCCTGTCGTCGAGGCACTCCAGCCGCTTCTGCCCGATGGTGGACTTCGCCGAGGTTCAACGACGGTGGTGGTCGCACCGCCGGGACATGGTGGAGCCACACTCGCGCTCACCTTGTTGTCCGCACCATCGGCGGCGGGTCATTGGTGTGGTGTGGTTGGCATGGGTGATCCGGGGATCACGGCGATGACCGAACTCGGCGTTGATCTCCGTCGCGTGGTCTTCGTGCCAACCCCTGGAGGGAAGTGGGCTGAGGTCGCAGGTGAACTGATTGACGGCACTGATGTCATCTTGATTCGACTTGGACTGCCCGTCCCACATGCGGTTGCTCGCAATCTCATCGCGAAAGCTCGAGACCGATCGGCAGTACTCGTCATACTCACCGCTACGTCTGGTCAGTGGCCAATTGGTGGTGATGTCGAGCTCTCTATTCCCCATGCTGCATGGGTTGGTGCCAACGCGGGACATGGACACCTGGCTGGGCGACGAGCGGCGGTTTCAGTGATTGGTCGTCGCGGAGCCAACCAAGAGCAAACGGCCACACTCTGGCTCCCCTCAGCCAGCGGAGACGTCACTGTGGCAGCGGCCCGGTGAACCATGGAGCGACTCGTAGTGATCCACTGCCCCGACCTCATTGAGGAAGGACCGAGGGGCGCTGAACTTCGGTCCTTCGCGGCAGTGCTGGCAGCGGTTGAAGAACTCTGCCCTTGGGTGACACCAGTTCGCCTTGGGATCTGCACGATCCCCGCACGAGGGCCGAGCCGACTTCTCGGTGGAGAGGGGGCGATGCTCCAGGCACTTCGAGAACAACTCAGCGCAGTTGCACTTGATGTCGCTCCTCAACTTGGCATTGCTCCGGGACTCTTTGGTGCGCAGTTGGCAGCCCGAGAAGGGGAAATGGTTGATCAAGATGATCTCTCTTGCTTCTTGGCCCCTTGGCCAGTTTCCGTGCTTGGTCGACCTGAACTTGCCAGTGTGCTTCCGAGAATCGGCGTTCGAACGCTCGGACAATTCGCCGCTCTTGGGTATCGCGAGGTGTTTGCGAGGTTTGGTACTGATGCGGCGGCTTGTCATTCGGTAGCCAGCGGAGAGGTTGGAGAGCTCGCAGGACTTCGTGATGCTGGCATTGCTCGTCGGTTGGCGGCGGTTCAGGCCCCCACCCTTCCAGTGGCAGTGCAGCCGAGTTTCTACGGTGGGACCGGAGCAGCCGAGCGCCGTGCGGCGAATTCGGCCACTCGCTTGCAACAGTGGCTTGGGGCGGAGGCCGTGGTGGTTGCTCGTCCACAAGGTGGTCGAAATCCGAGCGACCAGGCCGAACTTGTGCCATTCGGGAGTTGGCCGGCTGATGAACGAAGTGAGGGTGCCCCATGGCCTGGACGACTTCCACCACCAGCACCGATCACGGTCTTTGGTGATCCGAGAGCCGTTGAGGTTTTTGATAGCTCTGCCAAGGTCATCACGGTGAGCCGACAAGGGTTGCTGACCGCCGTGCCCGACCACTGTGCCGTTGAGGGCGGTCGGCTCCGTCGCATTGCTTCATGGGCAGGGCCATGGCCAGTGGCGGAGCGCTGGTGGGTGACTCCCAGACGTCGAGTGCGACTTCAGGTGGTTACCGAAAGTGGTCAAGCCATCCTGCTCGTCTTTGAGCAACAGCAATGGTGGCTGGAAGCGGTCTACGACTGATGGCTCGTTACGCAGAACTTCACGTCCACTCGGGTTTCAGTTTCCTTGATGGAGCAAGTGACCCCGAAGAACTGGTGGCGGAGGCGGCCCGACTTGGCCACTCTGCACTGGCACTTACTGATCACAATGGCCTCTATGGGGTGGTCCGCTTTGCAACAGCGGCGCGACTCGCTGGCCTTCCGACGGTCTTTGGGGCAGAACTCACGCTCGGATCAGGAGCGCCGCGCGTCGGTGTGGCTGATCCCGAGGGCGAACACCTCATCGTGCTTGCCCGCGGCCCAGCTGGCTACTCCCGACTCTCGAGCATGTTGGCGGAGAGCCACCTCGCACGTGGATCGAAGGGTGAACTGCAACTTGGTCTCAGCGATCTCGCTGCGGCGCATGGCGGCCACTGGCAGGTATTGACTGGCTGTCGCAAGGGACCAGTAACAACCGCGCTCTTCCGGGATGGACCTGCGGCTGCACGCCGGGCACTCGATCGCCTCATTGAGACCTTTGGTCGAGAAAACATTGCCGTGGAACTTTGGGATCATGGCCATCCACTCGACTCCAGTCGCAATGATGCTCTGGCTGAATTGGCGGTGGCCGCAGGGGTCGATCTCGTTGCGACGAACAATGTTCACTACGCAACTGCCGAGAGCTTCATGCGCGCGAACACCCTGTCGGCCATCCGGGCGGGCACCAATTTGGCCGCGCTTGATGGATGGTTGGCTGCGGCGCCGACCGCAGGGCTGCGATCACCTGAAGAACAATTGCGACGCTTCGCTCGATGGCCAGGGGTAGTTGATCGCGCTGGGGAAATTGGACTCGAGTGCGCTTTCGACCTGGCGCTGGTCGCCCCAAAGCTTCCTGATTTCCCCGTGCCCGAAGGCCATACCGAACAGAGCTGGCTCACGCACTTGGTTGAGATTGGTGCCACACAGCGATACGGGCCTCGAGCGGATCCGTGGATTGAGGGAGCGTGGAAGCAGATTGACCACGAACTTGAGGTCATTCGAGGACTCGGTTTTGCCGGCTACTTCCTCGTTGTTTGGGATATCACCGAGTTCTGCCGACGGTCGAATATCTACTGTCAGGGTCGCGGCTCTGCGGCGAACTCGGCGGCTTGTTATTCGCTCGGCATCACGAATGCCGATGCAGTCCGACTGAACTTGTTCTTTGAGCGGTTCTTGTCGCCAGCTCGTGATGGTCCACCCGATATTGACGTTGATATTGAGTCGGGGCGGCGAGAGGAAGTCCTGCAATACGTCTACAGCCGCTACGGGAGGCGCCATGCCGCCCAAGTTGCCAACGTGATCACCTATCGGTCGCGCTCGGCAATACGCGATGTTGCACGGGCGCTTGGCTATGACACGGAAACTGCAGCTACATGGAGCGGGACGATTGATGGCCCTGGTGGTCCTTCTGCCAATGGCGACCGGGTAGATGGCGATGGCGTCGAGGCCGTCCCGCTCCCTCCACTTGTTGCCGAACTCGCTGGCTCACTGCTCCTTCGACCACGCCATCTCGGGATTCACTCCGCCGGGATGGTGATTTGTGATCGTCCAATCATTGAGGTCTGCCCAGTGGAGTGGGCACGGATGCCTGGTCGGACGGTGTTGCAGTGGGACAAGGATGACTGTGCGGCCATTGGGCTCGTGAAGTTTGATCTCCTCGGTCTTGGGATGCTCGAAGCGCTGCACCGCATGGTTGATCTCGTTGCCCTCCATGAAGGCATCACCTTGGACCTTGGTGCGCTCCCTCAAGAGTCGGCGGTCTATGACCTGTTGTGCCGCGCTGACACCGTTGGGATTTTCCAAGTTGAGTCGCGTGCCCAGATGGCAACACTTCCAAGACTGCAACCGCGTTGTTTCTATGACCTCGTTGTTGAGGTGGCGCTCATTCGCCCTGGGCCAATTCAGGGACGAGCGGTCAATCCCTACCTTCGTCGTCGACAAGGCGAAGAAGAGGTCACCTACCTCCACCCGCTGTTGGAACCGATTTTGGAACGGACCCTTGGCGTTCCACTCTTCCAAGAGCAGCTCATGGAGATGGCAGTGGCGATCGCTGGGTTCAGTGCGACCGAAGCCGATGAGCTTCGTCAGGCAATGGCGTCTAAGCGATCAACTGAACGTATGGAGCGCCTCCGTGGTCGCCTCTATGCAGGCATGGCCGAGCGGGGAGTTGTCGGTGACGTGGCAGACCAGCTGTATGACGCATTGGCAGCATTTGCCAACTTCGGGTTTCCCGAATCGCATTCGGTGTCATTCGCCCATCTCGTCTACTGCTCATCGTGGCTCAAGCTTCACCATCCAGCAGCTTTCACTGCGGCACTCCTCAATGCGCAGCCAATGGGGTTCTGGTCACCGCAATCACTCATCGCTGACGCCAAACGGCACGGGGTTGCGATCAGACGCCCGCATGTCAATGAGAGCGAGGTTGCGGCAACACTCGAGCCAACACCCGAAGGCTTTGCGCTTCGTCTTGGGCTGGGGTCTATTCGTGGAATTGGGCGCCTGGCTGAGCAAATCGCCGAAGGAAAGCCTTGGGCCTCGCTTGAAGACCTGGTGGCGAGGACTGGGGCGACTGCGTCGAATATTGAGGCGCTGGCCATCTCCGGTGCAGTCGATGGACTCGCCTCAGTGAGGAGCAAAGAGCGTCGACCGAGTCGACGTGCCCTGGTGTGGGCAGCAGGTGCGGCAGCCCAGGCAACGGCAGACTGCCTTCCCGGAATCGTCAGTGGGGTAGATGCCCCAGTGCTCGACCTGCCAACACCTCTGGAAGCGGTCGCCGATGATCTCTGGTCAATTGGCATGACGCCAGAAGTAACTGCCATGGAACTTGCCCGTCCAGACCTTGAGCGGCGAGGAGTGATCCGAGCAAGTGCGCTCCTCGCACACGAGAGTGATCGGGTGCTCGTGTGTGGTGTCGTGACGCACCGCCAGCATCCGGAAACGGCTCATGGTGCCGTGTTCTGCAATCTCGAAGATGAGACAGGCCACGTCAACGTGGTGTTCTCGAAGGGTGCGTGGATGCGTTGGAGGGCAGTCGCTCGCCATGCACCAGTGCTCCTCATTCGGGGGAGGTTGGAGCGGGGCCGCGGCGTCGTCAATGTCGTGGCAGAACACGTGGAGCGGTATGCACCTGGCGCTCCAGCGCCTCGGTCACGCGATTTTCGGTGAGGAGCCCCGAGGAGCGCAGCGATACGATGAGCCTTGTGGGAACAGTGCATATTGGCGACTACACCTATGGCGAACCGCTGGTTTGGGACGATAACGATGGCACTGATCTCGTCATTGGTCGCTACTGCTCGATCTCGCAAGAAGTGCGGATCTTTCTCGGCGGCAATCACCGAACCGACTGGTTAACGACCTTTCCCTTCGACAGTGTGCACAGCCCTGCTCCCGAGCGAGGTCGACTCAGTCGTTGGGGCAAAGGGACCGGCGTCACGATTGGCAATGACGTCTGGCTCGCCTATGGAGTGACCATTTTGTCGGGAGTAACCATTGGCGATGGCGCCATTGTCGCTGCGTGCTCGGTCGTCACGAGAGATGTGCCGCCGTACACGATCGTTGGGGGGAATCCAGCCGAGATTCGTCGCCACCGGTTCGACGACGCCACCGTTGCAACGCTGCTCGAGTTGGCTTGGTGGAACTGGACAGAAGACCAGGTGGTCGAAGCCATACCTCTGCTTCAGTCAGGCGACATTGCCGGACTCGAGCACTACTGGCGAGCCAGCGTTCTCTAGACGAGCTCTGGTCGAGGTGCCCTCGAAGTCAGATGCAGGTTTGATGGATCGGCGCTTCTTCGCA
>CAIQUD010000141.1 GCA_903874965.1 uncultured Actinomycetes bacterium
ACAACCACCACAACCATTGACCCTGGAACCCTTCCCCAGACGGCGGCGGAACCTTCAGCACTCGACCCGGGTTTCCAGGCCCGGATGGCGGCGGTTCTTGCAGCAATCTCAACGGGCAACCCCAATCTGGCTCACCCCGGATTCTTTCCTTTGGCTGCGTATCTGCAAACAAAGTCCGGTGGCGGCAATGACCAGGATTGGCACTTCAGATTGCTTTCGAACTTCGATCGTGATGTTCGACTCCTCCATCAGCGCCTCGATCCAACCGGAGGTCACCTTGTCTTCGTTCGGGCGGGGACCCCTCAGCCGTCGGTGTGGATTACTCCAGGGATGGAAGAGAACAAGGGACCGTATTGGAGAACGCTCTCCGCAACCATCACCTACCGGTTCACTCCATCTGGTCCCATGCGGGCTCAGACCGTGCTTTGTTGCATCTCTTGGCGCGGGCAGTGGTATCCAATCCACCTGTTGAGCTTCACCTAATGAGGGCTCGAGTTCCCCAAAACTGACCGGCGAGCTCGCGTGTCGTTCTTCTGCAGCGATGCGGCGAGACCCGCGAGCAATAACCAGCCAACAACACCAGCATCAAGAAGTCCCGAACGAAGTGCTCCAAAAGATCGGTCCCGAAAACCCGCCCGCAGTCGCTCTCGAGCCAACGTTGCGTAAAACGCCATCCCTCCGTGGACAGCGTGACGAAGTTCCGTTCGGGTCGGGCACTTGAAGAGCACCGTCGTGCGCATCTTGATCGTGCCCAGGGCTCGACCAGTCGTTTGGCTTCGCTGTCCCGGAGAGATCCGGTAGGAGAATCGGGCCTCGGGCACGTGCACCACGCGGGCCAGTCTCGCCAGGCGAATCCAACACTCGACATCTTCGGATCGGTGAACCTTTGGGTCGAAGCCACCGGCTGCATCAAACACGGATCGTCGAATGACCACGCCGGCTGGAGGCGGAAAGCAGAGGCGCGTGACGGCAGAACGACCATCAACCACTGCTGCAGCCACGAGATGAAGTCGTCTCGGCAGCATTGGCTCTTCGACCCACTGTGGATACGAGGTCACGTCAATGATGTTCCCCGCCTGATCAATGGTTTGAAATGAACTGGTCGCGAGCCCCGCATCGTGAGCATGCTCGAACGCTGCGGTCATGGCCTCAAGAAATCCTCGATCCCAGACATCATCTGCATCACAGAACGTGAGGAACGGCGCCGAGGTCGCCTGAGCACCAGCCATCCGAGCAATAGTTGGATTTCCCGTGTGGGCAAGGTCAATCACGCTCAGACGGGAATCAACTTCGGCAAGTTCGGCCACAAGGACAGCGGTGTCATCAGTTGAACCATCGTCAACGACGAGTACCTCAACCTCGACCGTCGTGGCCAGAATTGCCGAAAGGGTCTCGATGATCGTGGCGGCGGCGTTATAGGCCGGCACAATGACCGCAACCTGAGCATCCATAGGCATGAGCCTAGAAGAGGACCCCATCTCGCCACGTTCCTCGCACTACCGTGGCGACATGACCGCTCCAATTCGACGAATTCTCGCTACCTCAGGTGGTTTTGTTCCAGGGAGGATCCAACAAACCGCCAGACTCGGCGATCAGTTGTTGCATGCGCTCACCCTGACCGGGGCAACTCGACCAAAGGTCTGCCTCCTCCAAACCGCCATGGGCGATGACCGCACTCGGTATGCGATGGGATTTGAAGCCTTCAATGTCGCTGGCTGTGAGGTCGCCCAACTGACCGTCTTCCCACAACCAAGCGATGATCCTGAGGCGTTACTCAACTCGAGCGATCTCGTTTGGGTTGGAGGGGGCTCGGTGGCCAACCTGTTGGCGCTTTGGGAACTTCACGGCATTGGACCGGCAATGAGGTCCGCTTGGGAGAACGGAGTCATTTTGGGCGGGGTTTCCGCTGGATCCATTTGTTGGCACACCGGTGGGACGACAGATTCCTATGGACCGAAGTTGCAGCCGGTCACGAATGGCCTTGCACTGCTCCCCTATGCCAATGGCGTCCACTACGACTCTGAGGAAGAGCGTCGTCCCCTCCTGCATGAATTGGTTGGCAATGGCACCTTGTCGCCGGTTGCCTATGCAACGGACGACCGAACGGGAATCTTGTATGAAGGGCAGGACGCCGTTTCGGTGCTAGATTTAGTGTCGCGGCCACGTTCAAGAGCCGCCCCACGTCCGCCGCGCCGCCGTCGACTGTGACGTCGTCGTCGAACAGAGCGACGAAGTCGTATGCGGCCAGTATCGGCGGCGTGACGGCGGCAGCGATGCCCTGGAACTTGAAGGATCCCGGTAAGTGCCGCATGGAATCGACGGCCCGCGCGCCCGCGCAAATCCCGCTGCTGGACCAGTCGACGAGCAGCGTGTCGTAGGCGCGCACGGGGCCATCAATCCAGTCCCGGTTGGCGAACTGCGTCGAC
>CAIQUD010000142.1 GCA_903874965.1 uncultured Actinomycetes bacterium
ACTCGCCTTCATTCACGGTCGCTGAAAGACCTGAGGCTTCTTCCTCATGGCGAGACAGCCCTTTCATCGAGTTGGACCAGCTCTCGTTATGGGCGTTTGCAATGTCACCCCCGACTCGTTCTCTGGTGATGGTCATGGCAGGGACCACCTTGCGGCAATTGCCCATGGCAAGAAACTCTTCGAGAGCGGCTGCTCGTTCGTTGATGTTGGAGGGGTCTCAACCCGACCAGGTGCCGCCAGCGTCGATGAAGGTGCAGAACTCGAACGAGTCATCGAGGTCGTGCAAGCGCTCAGCGCCATTGGCCGGGTTTCGATCGACACGACGTCAAGCGAGGTCGCTCGAAGAGCGGTTGAGGCGGGTGCGACCATGCTCAACGATGTCAGTGGGAACCTCGGAGAACTCGCTGGGGAACTCGGCATTGGCTACATCGGGATGCATTCACGGGGAACGCCGGAAACCATGCAGAGCCTGACGGAGTACGACGATGTCGTTGCAGAGGTAACGGCATCGATCCTTGCTTCATGTCGTCGTGCCGCAGACTCCGGGGCCACGGACATCTACGGAGACCCGGGAATTGGCTTTGCCAAGACGTTTTCCCAGAATCGAGTCCTGCTTCGCGCAACCTCCATCATTGCGGCGGATCTCGCCCGAGAAGGGTTCGGACTTCTGATTGGGGTGTCGAAGAAGGGCTTCCTCGGCGAAGGACTCCAAGGTCGGCAGTACCCTATTGGGGAACGCAGCGAGCAAAGTCTTGCTGCAGCGGTCTGGGCAATGGCCAACGGGGCAGCAATACTCCGCGTCCACGACGGCATCGATACAGTCCGAGCAGCGGTGCTGGTCGGCGAGATTGGAACGGTGTAATGCGAGGAAAATGGGCAGCGGGAATCGCTCCAAAGCACTTCACGTGGATCTTTAAAGACAGCCTTGCCGTCAGCGAGCGTCCTGGGGGCTTCACCGCAAACCACCGTCGAGTTCGACGCCAAGAAGAAATCATTTGGCTCGAAAGTCAGCAATTCACCAAGATCGTCAGTCTTCTTGGAACTCCTCACAACCTCGCTGCCTATGACGAGCACCGTCTCGCTTCTTCGAGCTTTGACATTCCGCTCATTGGTGACCCCCATGAAGCACTCCTCGCATGCTTCATGGAACTCAACCGGTCACTGGCTGCTGGTGCGAAGATTCTTCTCCACCACGATGAACTTTCCGATGTGACTCTTGGGGTTGTTGCCGGATTCCTCGTTTGGTCGCACAAGGCAAGCTCGGGACCACAAGCAATTGCAATCACCGAGCGACTGACCACCCGACCACTCGGTCCGGTAGCCCGCACCCTCGTTGCCGCCTCGCTTGAACTCGAGCCAGCTCCTTCAGCGTGAGCGACAAGGTTCACGTCACCGGACTCAAGGTCCTCGGCATCTGTGGATGTCTTCCTCATGAACGCGTTGAGGCCCAGCCATTTCGAGTCGATCTCAGCGTCAAGCTGAATCTCGATCGAGCTGCGGAAACCGACGATCTCAACCAGACCGTGAACTACGCCTTGCTCGCTGATGCGGCAGCAACCTTGGTGGCGACGAGTGCCTGCTTTCTTGTTGAAGCCTTGGCTGACCGGATTGGTCTCGCATGTCTCGAAGTTGACGCCCGCATCACCGAAGCAACCGTCACGGTCACCAAACTCCATCCACCAATCCCCTACGACGTCGAGGGTGTCGGCGTGACAAGAATCTGTACCCGGTGACCGCATCGGTCAGAGCCTTCTTGTCGTTCGGTTCGAACCTTGGTGACCGAACGGCGTATCTCACGAGCGGTATTGAAGGTCTCGGTGAAGGCATTGACGTCTTGGCGATATCCCCGCTCTATGAAACTGCACCCGTTGGTGGTGTTCCGCAGGACAACTTCTTCAATGTGGTGGTTGAGATCGACACGACCTTGGCGCCTGAGGCATTGCTTGATCGTTGCCAAGCCGCAGAACACGCCGCAGAGCGAGTCCGAGAGATTCGATTTGGGCCGAGAACCCTCGATGTTGACGTGCTGCTCTATGGCGGAATCACCATCGACACCGAGCGACTCACGGTGCCACATCCACGAATGTGGGAACGGCGGTTTGTCCTCGCTCCACTCCGCGATCTCGCCCCAGAACTCGTCCCCGACGAGATCTTCCTTGCTGCCGAGGGTGACGTCGTGAAAATCGGTATGCTCTAGCCACTGGAGATTCCGGGGACCGGCACCGCAAGGGCTGGATCACCACGAGGAGCACAGATGACCCGAGTACGCATTGTTGGCGCTGGCCGTGCTGGCACGTCATTTGCCGCAGCCTTGACGGCTGTTGGTTTCGACGTCCAACCACTCATCCAGCGAGGCGAAGACCTTTCGAATGCGGGGAAAGATGTCGGCGTGGTGTTGATCGCGACTCCAGATGCCGCCATTGGCGTCGTGGCCGCGGCAATTGCTCCACAACCGAACACCGTGTTGTTGCACCTTTCAGGTGCACAGACGCTCGCCTCACTGGCAAAGCACCCTCGCCGGGGTTCCATTCACCCCCTCCTTCCACTCCCAAACGCTGAGATCG
>CAIQUD010000143.1 GCA_903874965.1 uncultured Actinomycetes bacterium
CTCGGCGGCTCTCGATGGGCCAGAGAAGTGAGGGGCCACACGGGCGGAACCTTGGCGGAGCTCGATGCGCCAGCACACGCAAAGCTTTGTGCCGCTGTGGCCGCGCTTGTTGCCAATGGGGTTGCTGGTGGCGAGCAACTCTTGACGGCAGTTCATGATGTTTCCGGGGGCGGGCTTGGTGTCGCGCTCCTTGAGATGGCGCATGCCTCGAACGTTGGACTCGCAACAAGCGTCGAAGCTTCGACGCCGTTGCTCTTTGGGGAAGGACCGAGTCGGTTTGTGCTCGGCACCCGAAATGTCGCAGCCGTGACGACGGCGATTGAGGCTGCAGGTGGCACCGTGACCCTGCTCGGCGTTGCTGGTGGTGACGCCGTGAGTTTCGGCACCGTCTCCGTCTCGCTTGACGATGCCCGCCGGGCAGCGTCCGCACTCCTCGAAGGTGCGTCGGCCTAAGCGACTCTTGCTGCCTCGAGGCGAACGAGCACTTCGTCGCTAACTTCCAAGCCGCCCATACCTCGGCCAATGGAGAGATCGCTTTTTGCGAGGCCGTGATAGTCGGATCCACCGGTCGTGATGAGTCCATATTCAGACGCAAGACGCTCGAGCAATGCAACCTGGTCTGGGTTGAACCGGCTGTAGTAGGTCTCAACACCAGCGAGGCCATCTCGGGAAAGTTGTTCGAGATTGCCGTCGAGCTCCTCGGTTGACCATCCGTAGAGGAGGGGGTGCGCAAGCACGGCAACGCCGCCTGATTCCTTGGCCTTGTTACTGACATCAATCGGTGGAAGGTGGGATTTCTTGACGTAGTAGGGAGCTCCATCAGCCAGATACTGGTCAAAGGCTTCTTGGTTGGTCGCAACCACCTGACGATCGATCAGCAACTTGGCGAAGTGTGGACGACCAATTCCTTCCTCGCCACCGGCAAGTTCGGTCAATTCGGCAAACGTAATTGGTCGCTTTAGTCCAAGGCCTTCATTGAGATCTTCGACCAATTGAAGATTTCGAACGCGGCGGTCATGGCGAAGTCCATCGAGCATGACCTGCATGGGAGAGTCGTCTTCAATGAAGTACGAGAGGACGTGGACGCTCTTTCCGCGGAACTTGGCGGAGACTTCACAGCCGCCAATGAGGCGAAGATCGTGGGCTTCCGCCTCGATTCGGGCTTCCGCGAGGCCAGCGGTGGTGTCGTGGTCGGTGAGTGCAATGGCGGTGAGCCTTGACCCGTCATCGAAGCGGACCGCCGCGGCCTTTGCCACCAGTTCTGCTGGATGGTCGGTGCCGTCGGAACGTTTCGAGTGCATGTGGAGATCGATCACGTACTAACCGTACCTGTGGGGTACGGCATGGACGGGAAAGCCGTCACCGTCATGTGCGAGAATGAGGTCCCATGGCGGCCCAAAAGCACCTCCCCACTCCGTCGCAAGAGCGCCAGTTCCGCCTAGGGTGCGAAGCGTGAAGGAAGCATGCGGCGTCTTCGCGGTCTACGCGCCTGGTCGAGTCGTCTCCCACCTCACCTTTGATGGCCTCTACGCCCTGCAACATCGTGGTCAAGAGTCTGCCGGGATGGCGGTTTCTGACGGATCACTCGTCACCGTGCTCAAAGACATGGGCCTTGTTGCCTCAGTGTTTGACGAGCGCAAACTGAGTGGCCTTTCGGGCCACTTGGCCATTGGTCATACGAGGTACTCAACCCACGGCAAGAGCGACTGGATGAATGCTCAACCGGTCTACCTCTCCTCGCCAATGATTCCCGGCGGGTTCGCCATGGCGCACAACGGGAACCTCACCAACACTGACGAACTTGCCGATCGAGCAGGAATGCTTCCCGGCATGGGAATGGCTGATTCAGGTGTTGTCGCCGAACTCGTCCTTCAACACCATGTCGTTGACCCAACGGTTGAGCGTGTTGACCTCACCGGAACACTTGCCAAGGTTCTTCCGTGGGTGGAAGGGGCATACAGCCTCGTGTTCTTGGACGCGAATCGTGTGTA
>CAIQUD010000144.1 GCA_903874965.1 uncultured Actinomycetes bacterium
TCTCTGCGCGGACTGACGAATAGAGCGGCGCTCCTGGTGTTGGTCGCGTGCCCGCTGCAGAGGTCAAGATCAGAATCTGCCCTGACTTTGCTTCGATCATGGGGGGAAGGATTGCCTTCAGGAACCGGTATGGGGTCGTCAAACATCCCTTGACGACGCGCTCGAGGTCTTCCTCGGTTGACCGCATGAATCGGCCGGTGACAATGAGGCCACTGAAGGCACAGGCAGAATCGAGTCGTCCAAATCGTGAGAGCGCAGCAGCGACGAGTCGCTCCGATGCCATTTCCTCTTCAAGCGTGAAGACGTTCTCCACTGCTTCGACCGACGCGCCGAGGGCTTCAAGTTCGGCGACGAGCTCCGTCGATGGGCTGCCAACGACGAGGTCATAACCTCGGGTCGCAAGTTGGCGCGCGAGGGCTGGTCCGACGTAGAAAGCTCCATTCGCAACGATTGCAACTGGTCGGGTAGTGCTCATGACGTCATTCCTCCGAGGCCTACGAGGCCACGTCCAAGTTCAATTTCGCCCATATGGCGAAGTCCGTGCTGGTACATCCAGCACTCTGCAGCATCAAGAACCGTAATTCCTTGTTCTCCTGCAACTCTGGCGCTATAGGTTGAGGCGACTTGAGGGGGGAGTGGGCGAGCAATCACCACTCGATCGAGATCGGCTCGAGTGAGCTGACGGAGCCAACCCTCGGTTCGAGCGAAGACGGCGTTCATGTAGGCGATGAACTCTCCGAGGTCGCCAATTCGTTGGTGGACCATCTCCTCAACCGTCTTGTGTTTGCCATGGTCGGCAATTGCCGGGTCAATTCGGGCTGCCCACTCTTCGTTGAACAAGGGGACTTCGCCCGTAATCAAGAAGTAGGAACTGTCTTCCATGTTGATGTAGTGAAACAGGCTGAACGCAATTGGAAGCACCCCTTCGCGCTCAAAGTGATTGACATGGGTCAAGTCCATCGTCGCCGTTGCGTCCTCATAGAGCGAGTGCATCGCTCGCATGCGACGTCGAAGTGAGTCGAGCAGCAGGTTCTCTTCCATCGTTCCTCCGAACGTTTCAACGCCTGGACGGCGCTCGGCCTTGTTTGTAGCACACAGTCCATCATCAGCCGCTCTACGTCAAACGTTTGATCGACTCAACTATGGTTGCCCCATGGAACGACGAGCCTTTCTTCGAAATGTTGCAACGTCAGTCACCGGCATCTTTGGAGGTGCGGTGGTCGCCCCGTTTATGACGACGGCAACGCTTCATCCCGAGACGTCCTCGCTTGGTAAGGCGATTGGGAAAACGACCACCGTCAAAGTTGGTGGCTCGGCAACGTTCTCGGCACCAATGCCTTCAGCGAACATGACAAAGCCCGTCAAGGGCATCATCATCCAGCCAACAAAGGGCGTCTTCAAGGCATTTGCCTCGGCATGCCCGCACCAGGGGTGCCCAGTTGGCTACGTGAAGGCCCAACAGTCGTTCATGTGCCCGTGCCATCATTCAACATTTTCATCGACCGGCGCCCTCACGGGTGGTCCAGCACCGACCGGACTTGTGCCGTTTCAGGTGCAGGTCGTGAAGGGCGTCTTGTACGTCAGGTAGGTGAATGACTTGCCCTCAATGAACAAATGAGACAAACTCTGTCAAACAGTCTCAAATGGGGGGAAGAAATCAGTGAAGATTCACCTGAATTCGGAGAAGTGCCAAGGCCACGGGCGCTGTTACAGCCTGGCCTCTGATCTCTTTGACAGTGACGATCTTGGCAATGCCGTCGTGCTCGTTACTGGAGAGTTGAATGCTGACCAGCTTGAGCGAGCGACGGTCGCTGCGAATAACTGTCCTGAATACGCGATTGAGATTGGGGCCTGATCATGGACAAGCAACCAGTTCTTGACTTTGCAACCGACTTTGACCACACCGACCCTGCTTGGGTCGCTGACCCCTACCCAATCATGGAAGACCTCCGTGAGCGGTGTCCCATTGCCCACTCCAACCGATACGGCGGCATGTGGGTGCCAGTCCTCCATGAAGATGTCTCGGCAATCGCCAATGACACCGAGCACTTCACGTCACGCACCGTGGTCGTTGGTTCAGGACGACCAACCGAAGAGGCTCCGCCTGCACCTATTGGTGTAGCCCCGCCGATTTCTTCGGACCCACCCTTCCATGCAATTGCTCGTCGCCTCATGCTCCCGGCGTTTGCGCCAAAGCCAGTCAATGCCCTTGAGGGTTTCACTCGAGACTTGTGCAGTGGCCTCATCGACAAGATGGGTGATGCGGACATTGTCAACGCCGGTGTTGACTACTCCCAACACATCCCCGTTGGTCTCATTGCCAAGATGGTTGGCCTCCCGCAAGACCAAGGCGATCTCTTCCGAGGCTTCGTGCACACCATCCTCGAGGGTATCGATCAACCAATGGAAGTTCGCATGGAAATGTTCGCTCCAATTGAGGCGTACATCATCAAGGTCATTGAAGAGCACATGGAGAATCCTCAGGACGACCTCACGTCATTCCTGATTGACGCTGAAATTATGGGACAAAAGCTTGAGCCAAGTCACATCTTCGGAACCATGGTGCTCCTGATTGTTGCCGGCATCGACACCACCTGGTCCGCAATTGGTTCGTCAATTTGGCACTTGGCCAAGAACCCAGATGACCTCGCAAGAATCGTTGCCGATCCGTCACTCCTGCCTTCGGCGATTGAGGAATTCCTCCGTGCTTACGCGCCGGTGACCATGGCGAGACTCGTGAAGGAAGACTTTGACTTCAAGGGTTGCCCGATGAAGAAGGATGACTGGATTCTTCTTGGATTCCCGGCTGCGAATCGTGACCCTGCGTTCTTTGACCGGGCTGATGAAGTCATTATCGACCGAGTCGAAAACCGTCACGCGGCATTTGGTCTTGGTATCCACCGCTGCATGGGGTCGAACTTGGCTCGAATGGAGATGACGGTGGCCATTGGTGAGTTCATCAAGCGCTTTCCGAAGTTTGAACTCGCAGATCCAGACGCAGTGACCTTCTCCCAAGGTCAGGTGCGCGGACCCCGCAACCTCCCGATCAGAATTCTCGAGCGCGCCTAACTCCATCGCGCTCTGAGCGTCCGTCCTTGGATGCTCAGAGGTGGAGGTCTGGGGTTCCTTCACGCCAAATCGATGCCATCCAGGCCTCGATGGCTGCTGGATCGCGTGGGAGTGCGTTCGAGAGCACTCGGTTGCCATCACTCGTGACGAGAACGTCATCTTCAATTCGGATGCCAATGCCGCGGTATTCAGCGGGCACGGTGAGGTCATTGGGCTGGAAGTACAAGCCTGGTTCCACGGTCAACACATATCCGGGACGAAGTTCGCCAAGGTACTCCTCATTGCGAGCATGTGAGCAATCGTGGACATCAATGCCGAGCATGTGGCTTGTGCCATGAAGCGTGTAACGACGATGCAGTTGCTTTGAGAGCGGCGTCTCTTCGTCTTGGGGCTCCAAAATACCGAGTTCGAGGAGTCCGGCAGTGAGAACGGCCATAGCCGCTTCGTGAGCAGCCATGAACTTTGCCCCAGGCTTCACTGCAGCGATTCCTGCTTCTTGGGCGGCGAGCACCAAGTTGTACAGCGTGAGCTGGGCTGGAGTGAACGTTCCTGAAATTGGCAGTGTTCTCGTCACGTCTGCGGTGTAGAGATCGTGGCATTCAACGCCTGCATCGAGGAGGAGCAGTTCACCACGTCGAACGGCTCCATCATTTCGGGTCCAGTGGAGCACCGTCGCATGGCTGCCCGATGCGGCAATGGTTGAATAGCCAACGTCGTTACCGTCAACACGAGCACGCAGGTTGAAGATTCCCTCAATGACTCGCTCACCGCGACCCTCTGCGGCGGGAAGCGCACGAACGACGTCCTCAAACCCAAGGACCGTTGCAGCAACTGCTTCTTCGAGACGCTCGACCTCGTAGGCATCTTTCACAAGTCGAAGTTCATTGAGGACCCGCTCGAGTTCCGTGTCGACTTCCTGGGCCTCGTAGCTTGCATCCAAGGTTGCGTCGAAGCCACGGAGGAGAGCGGTCGTTCCCTGTAGTGCTGCAAGTGCCTTCGTGAGTTCATCTTTCGGTCGTGTTGCGATGCCGAGGTGCCCTTCGGTTTCGGCGAGTGTTGGACGGCGACCCGTCCAGAGTTCACCGTACTGAGCATCGGTGAAGAAGCGATGCGAGGAGTTGTCGCCGCCAACCTCGACGAACAAGGTGGCCTCTCCAGAGGCTTCGAGGAGCAGGACGCCATCAGGTTCATGGCTTGCGGTCAACCAAAAGAAGTCAGTCCCAGGTCGAAATCGGAAGTCAGTGTCGTTCGAGCGAACCTTGAAACTTCCCGTTGGGATGATCAGGTTGGTCGCAGGCAGTGTCTCCAAGAGCAGCGATCGACGGTGCGCACAGAAGAACGCCGCAGGGTGAACGCCTTCGTCAACGACAATCTCTTCCCATTGACTGGTCATGAACTCGACGAGAGCGCGTGGGATCGGTGGTCGGTGTTTGCCGACCCACACCCAGTTCTCGCTAACAGGATGCTCCGCTGAAACATCGGGCGTGTCGGTTGCTGGCTGTGTGTCGTCGTTCACAGTTCTCAGCCTATTGCGGTGGCCTCGAACGCGAGTGACGCGACAGACTGATGGCGTGGAGTTTCGACGCGAGGTTCAACCAGATGGCCCTTGGACATGGGCAGTGCTCTGGGGAGCAATTGGCCGCGGCAGACTTCGACGCGAGGAGGTCACCGCTTGGGACGTTGACGAAGCGCTCCATGAAGGAGGCCTTCGGCATCCTGAATGGGAGCGTCCGAAGATTGCCTTCCTCCTCGACGGTCCGGAACTTCCAGAGGACCACTTCGAGCGCTAGTTCTCCTCGTCGCAGGGCGGCTCGTCGAGAACATCGACAAGGAAACTTAGGAGATCTTGGGCGAGGCGAAGTCGCTCTCGGTCATCTGGGTCGAGGCGGTCAAGGTCTTGTGGAATTGTCACACGAAGTGAGCCGGAAAGCGCTTGGCAACCAACTTGAAGTGTGTCAAACCACGCCTCAGCTTCATCAAGCGTCAACTCCTCGGAGAAGGCAGTGGACTCCGTTATTTGGGCTGCCGTGGCAATGACATCAGTGCGTGCCAAAACGAGAAACGCATCGTCTTGATCCTTGGTCACGGTGATTGGGGCAGCCAGTCGGTGAGCAAAGGGGTGGGTGCCATCCCTTGTGCCTTGAAGGACCGAGGCAGCAAGGCCGGAGACATATCGACGAATCTCTCGACTGAGATCGACGCGAATTGAGTCAACGGTCCGATCAAACGGCATGCTCATGAAGAGGGCTCCACTGACGCGAGGAGTCCCGACGCGTGGAGCCGAACACAGTAGGCCTCCGCCTTGTTGAGCTCGCCACTCCACACCACCGCTCTGCCCTCTTCGTGGACAGCCAGCATCAGGCGATAGGCCTTTTGCTTTGGATAGGCGAAAACCTTCATGAGGATTCGGGTCACCACCGTCATGAGGGTGACAGGGTCATCCCAGACAATGACATCGAAAGGTAGATCTAGAGCGATCGCTGTAAGGGTGTCGCCCTCAGGAAACGTCTCTAGCGGGGTAGTCATGTCGGCTCCGTCGACTGAAGCGGTGCTTCTGCGCCGCTGCGGCAATGCTAGCCATGACTGTGGTCATGAATGCATCTGTTGGGGCAGGCGAAGTGAACACGTTGCAACAACTCGTCCAATGGGCTGGACGGTGTCGGCGTAAAGGAGGGTTAGTTGATGTTGATCAAATCAACGACGAAGACCAAAGGTTCATTGGGTTTGATCGCTGGAGCCTGTCCAGCAGCGCCATACCCAAGCTTTGCGGGGATCACGATGATGCGACGTCCTCCAACCTGCATGCCAATGAGGCCATGCTTGAAGCCTGGAATGACACCGCTGAGCATGAATTGTGCAGGGGTCGAACGCGTCCACGAGGAATCGAAGATTGCACCAGTTGAATAATTTGCACCCGAATAGTTCACGGTCACGGTGTCGCTGCTCGTGACCTTCTTGCCGGTTCCAACGGTCTCATCGGTGATTTTGAGTTCGGTTGGGGCAGGTCCGGGAGTGCCGGTGATGGTCGGTGCCGATCGAAGCTTCGTCGTGCTGAGGAGATCAATGACGAACGTCAGGGTCTCGTTTGGCGCGACGAGAGGCTTCTGGCCCGTTGATCCATAGCCCTGTGAGGCCGGAACGATGATCTGCCGCCTACCGCCAACATGCATACCGAGCATCCCGTTGCGGACACCTGGAATGACGGACGCCAACGCCAAGTGCGCTGGCTTCTTGTTCGTCCACGACGTATCGAACACCTTGCCGGTTGAGTAGTTCGCACCGACATAGTTGATGGCGACATAGGCGTCCGCCGTGGCGACCGACCCCTTCCCAACAACAAGGTCTTTCGTCTCAACCGTTGCTGGTGCAGGGGCCGAGCCCTTGGTGATGGTTGGTGCAGTTGCAAGGGGATCGGCACTTCCTCCGCAGGCAGACAGAGCAAACGGCAAGACACCAAGGACAAGAAGCGAGATTCGACGCATCTGTGAAGTCTAGACATCGACCCTTCGTTCATCCCTGTCACGAGACACAGTTGACGAACGGCATTAGTCAAAGGATGACGGGCAGCTGAAGGCGAGGTCGAGCAGTGGACAACTGGTGAAGCCAACGAGGAGTTGGCACCTCAACGGTGCAAGCCTCTTGTTTCGAGGCAAGCGTTCTGCCTAAGGCTTCGGTGGCCAGAGGGGCTCGTCGGTGGAAAATCCAACATCTGCCGACCAAGCATTTCGGTAGGTCACCTCGTGGGCAGGACGCCTCGTGGCAACTCCCCACGTTCCGGTTGGGTAGCCCATAGAGATGCAGCCCTGCATGGCCCAACCTTCGTCGGTTGGGACGCCCAGAATCTCATTGACCTCATTTGGGTAGAAGAACGAAAGGATGACGGTGATGCAACTCCCAATTCCTTCCGCCCGGGCGGCGAGCATTGCCGACCAGACAGCCGGGTAGATCGAACTTCCGGTCGGATCAAATTGCGTGAACGGAAACAGGAACAACGGAACTTCAGCAAAGTGGTCACCCAACCAGTTCGCCGACTTCTGGACTTTCAGAAAGGAAATTGAATCTGGGTCGTTGGGACGTGCCATTGCTTCGGCGAGCTGACCCGCGTAGAACGTCTCCCAAAGTTTGCCCACCGCGTCCTTATAGAGCGGAGCCAACTTCTCCTTGGTCGCCAGGTCGTCAACCAGCAAGAATCGCCATCCTTGTTGGTTGCCACCAGACGGAGCACGGACGGCCGCATCCATGATGCGTTGCTGCACGTCAAGGGGAATGGGGTCAGGCTTGACCCTGCGCATTGCTCGAGTTGTGTAGAGGGCCTCGTAGAGATCCATCGTCAGTCATCCAAGCTCACGCGACCAACGGCGTCGATGTACTCCTCAACCATGCCAAGCACCACATCTCGAGTTCTGCGGACTTCGTTCGTCAGACCAATGACCTGACCAGCAGGGCAGAAGTTCACGTCCTTTGCCTGTTCTGGGTAGGCATGGCCGCGGCTCACTGCTTGGATTGCAACCATCATCTGAAGAGGCATTGGAAGGGGATCAGGCGTATCTGGCCGCTCCCAGGCTTTGGTCCACTCATTTTGCAGCATGCGGCATGGCTTGCCCGTAAAGGACTTCGACCGAACCGTGTCCCGGCTGGTTGCCTTCAAGTACAACTCCATCTGGCCTGGAGGAATGTCGGCCTCTTCAACCGTGAGCCACAAGGAGCCCGTCCACACGCCTGCAGCACCCATGACCATGGCCGCTGCCATTTGACGACCATTGCCAATACCGCCGGCAGCCAAGACCGGCGTTGGGTACACGGCGTCGATCACTTCAGGCCACAACACAATCGAACCAACATCTCCCGTGTGGCCGCCGCCTTCGGATCCCTGACAGATGACGACATCGACACCAGCGGCCTTGTGGTTCTTCGCGTGCTTCACCGAACCGGCGAGTGCGGCGACCAAACGACCCGATGCCTGAATTTTCTCGATCACATCATCAGGGGGAGTCCCGAGGGCATTCGCGACAAAGCGAGCCTTTGGGTGATTGAGAATGACTTCGATCTGAGGATTTGCCGTGGCGGACGTCCAACCCAAGAGTTCACGCTTCGGTCCACCAGGAAGTTCAGGGACGCCGTGGCTTGCAAGCAGGTCCATTGCGAAGTCGCGATGTCCTTGA
This sequence comes from uncultured Actinomycetes bacterium, assembly GCA_903874965.1. Taxonomy (GTDB): domain Bacteria; phylum Actinomycetota; class Acidimicrobiia; order Acidimicrobiales; family RAAP-2; genus CAIQEU01. The sequence goes on from CAIQUD010000144.1 coordinate 8,232, forward strand.
GGAACCATCTCCTTCAGTTGGGCTTCAAGCTTCTCCGGGTCCATCTCGTCCATTCCTTCGTACTTGGAAGGAATGACGATGTCGACGCCATAAGGGCGGTCACCAACATGCTCGTCGAGCCATTGGAGTTCAGTCTCGAGTTCTTCAGGGGTAAACCCAACTGCGCCGAGGACTCCGAGCCCACCAGCGTTTGAAACCGCCGCAGCAACGTCGCGACAGTGGGTAAAGGCGAAGATCGGAAATTCGATTCCAAGACGTTCACAGAGTTCGTTGTGCATTGGCCCCCCTCAGGCGTTAGTGATGCAAGCGGAGCATAGGTCACGTCGCACTGATCTGACCAAGTCAGATGAAGTGAAGTCGCCTCGTTCTTCGTTGCGCGAGACTCAGCGAGAACGAGGGGGAGGCCATGGGATTTCGAACATCGCCAGTGGTTGAAGAGCATGAGTGGCTGCTCAAGTTGGAGGTGCTGGATGGTGGGGTAGCGCTGCTTACCCTCAATCACCCGGAAAAGCTCAATGCATGGAGCTGGGAGGCCTCTCGGCAACTCGGTGTTCGTGCGGACCAAATTCGCTTTGATGATTCGATTCGGGTCGTTGTCCTTCGCGCTGAAGGGCGGGCATTCTGTGCGGGAATTGACTTAGGGATGCCAGAAGATCGTGTCACTGGCAGGTCACCGGCCGAAAAGGTGCGGAATTACTACGAAGGAATCCGCTGGGTCCACGAACGGTTCCGTGTCTTCTCTGAATTGCCGCAGCCAATTGTTGCGGCGGTACAGGGGTACTGCCTCGGCTTCGGCTTTGAACTTGCCTTGATGGCGGACATCCGCATCGCGAGCGATGACGCGAAGTTTGCACTCCCTGAAGCAACCATTGGTGTCGGTGTCGACGCAGGGGGCGACCTTCGTTTGGCGCATGAAGTCGGCGTTGGCTATGCAAAGCTCCTCGCACTCACCGGGCGAAGAATTGACGCTGCAGAGGCCCATCGTCTCGGCATTCTCCAAGCGGTCACGTCGAGGGAGGACTTAGACGCGACTGCGCTCGAGATTGCGAGGGAAATTGCAAACAATGCTCCGCTCGCAGTTCAATCCATTAAGCGCTCGATTGATGCGTTTGCCTACCGAGGACTCCTTGAAGCCATGAAGTTCGAGGCACTTTCCTCCTCGGTTGAGTTCGTTTCTGAAGATATGCCCGCTGGCTATGCAGCAAAGGCCAAGCGCGAGCAAGCCAACTTCGAGGGGTTCTGATGGCGCTCGAACTTCCTCCGCCACCAGGAGCGCAGTTTCTTCCGCCCTCAACGCTCGAAGGTCGAGTTGCGGTGGTGACCGGTGGTGGCACTGGACTCGGCCTTGGTATCGCTAGCGAGCTCTCGCGAGCCGGAGCAACGATTGCGATCCTCAGTAGAAGTGAGGAGCATCGCGTTCGAGGCGTTGAACGCATCATCGCTCTCGGAGGAAAGGCCATTGAAGCACCGGTTGATCTGCGTGAAGCCGACCAAGTTGCTGCCGCTTTCGAACGAGTAGCGAATGAAGTCGGCCCGGCATCGATTCTCGTGAACAATGCTGCTGCCAATTTTCCGGTGCTTGCTTCGACCTTGAGTCCAAATGGGTGGAGGGCTGTGCAGAGAACGGTGCTTGATGGGACGTTCTTCGCTTCCCAGGCACTGCACGCAAGCGCCACCGCTTCAGGACTGCCGGGCGCCATCTGCAACATCGTGGCGACCCAAGCGAAAACTGGCGGTCCGGGAATGGCTCATGCCGCTGCAGCGAAAGCAGGCGTGGAGAATCTCACCAAGTCCCTGGCTGTCGAATGGGCAGTTGATGGAATCCGGGTCAATGCGGTGGCTCCTGGCCTCTTCCCACATGACGATATGCGGGAAGATCTCAAGGCCCTGCGAACGACCGGTCCCGAGGTCGACGCTCGACGTGCTCCTGCCGGCAGGCCCGGTGACCTTCGGGAGCTTGCCTGGGCCGTCACCTATCTGTGTTCACCCTACGCAGCCTTCATCACTGGACATACGTTGGTGGTCGACGGAGGTAACTGGCTTCGGCGTGACTTCGTGATGCCTGAATTCGTTCCCCTTGCCGAGCAACTTGGTGCGGTCCTCAAGCGCCCCTAACGGCGCACTACGCCTGGGAAGCAAATTGTGTGCGGTAGAGATCGGCGTAAAGGCCACCCTTTGCCAAGAGCGATTCGTGGGTTCCGGACTCAACAATTTGACCCGCGTCAACAACGGCGATGATGTCGGCGTCTCGCACGGTCGAGAGACGGTGGGCAATCACAATTGAAGTACGACCAGCAAGTGTCGTCGCAAGCGCTGCTTGAACTGCAGCCTCCGACTCAGAGTCGAGGTGGGCTGTCGCCTCGTCGAGCACGACAACTCGGGGTTGCTTGAGCAAGAGGCGGGCGAGCGCAATTCGCTGTTTCTCGCCACCCGAAAGGCGATAGCCGCGTTCGCCGACCAAGGTTTCAAGACCGTCGGGAAGCGAGTCAATGAGGGGAAGAATCTGCGCCCTACTCAGGGCATCTCGAAGTTCTTCCGGTGAGGCATCTGGCTTTGCGTAGAGCAGGTTTGCCCGCAGGGTGTCATGGAAGAGGTGAGGGTCTTGACTGACGACCCCAATGGCCTCGGTCATCGAAGCTCGTGTGGCATTTCGAACATCGAGACCACCGAGTTCAACTGAACCAGAAGAGACGTCGTACAGACGGGGGATGAGCTGTGAGATGGTGGTTTTCCCAGCGCCCGAAGGACCGACAAGGGCGAGGAGTGCTCCTGCCGGAACGGTGAGGTTGAGGCCGTGGAGTACTTCGACGGGTTTTGTGGTCTCGAGCACCGCTACTGATTCAAGGCTTGCGAGCGAGACCTCTTCTGCGCTTGGGTAGGTGAACCTCACGTTGGTGAAGGCAACGCTCAACGGGCCGTCGGGAAGATTCACTGCAGTTGGCGACTCTTTTATTGCAGGCTCCAAGTCAAGAACTTCGAACACTCGTTCAAAGCTCACCAGTGCGGTCATCACGTCAAGGTTGAGATTTGACAGTTGTGTGAGTGGGCCGAACAGGCGACCGAGGTACGCGGTAAGCGCAACAACGGTTCCGAGCTTCAGGGTCCCGTTGATGACCGACACGCCACCGAAGCCATAGGCAAAGGCTGTGGCGAGTGACGCGGTCAGTCCGAGGGCGATGAAGAAGGTTCGTGAATAGATCGCGGTCCGAATGCCAATGTCGCGAACTCGTCCAGCTCGTCGATCGAAACTTGACGTCTCCTCACCGGAATTGCCAAACAGCTTGACGAGCAATGCACCAGAAACGTTGAATCGCTCCTGCATGGTGTTGTTCATCTTGGCGTTGAGGTTCATGCCTTCCCTCGTAAGGGTGCCTAATTTTGCTCCGACCCTTCGTGCAGGAAGAAGGAAGCACGGAAGCAAAATGAGCCCGGCAATGGTGACCTGCCAGGACAACCAGAACATCAGCGTCAACGTGACGCCGACACCAATGACGTTGCCGACCATGTTGGACAAGAGATCAGTGAAGGCCTGTTGGGCACCAATGATGTCGTTGTTGAGGCGAGAAACTAGGGCACCAGTTTGCGTCCGCATGAAGAAGGAGATTGGCATCTCCTGCACATGCGCAAAAATCTTCGATCGCATGTCAAAGATGAGACCCTCGCCAATGCGAGCCGAAATGAAACGGTTCGCAAGGCTGATTCCGCTGTCGAGGATGGAAAGCCCTGCAGCAAACAGCGCCAGCATGATCACCAATTTCGAGTTCCGCTCAGGGATTGCTCGATCAATGATTGAACGGAGGAGGAGCGGACTGACAGCACCAACGAGTGACTCGGCGACGACGGCGATCATGAAGATGGTCAAGGAGCGGCGGTAGGGACGCGCAAAGGTCAAAATCCGCTTGAAGGTTCCTTTGGTGACCTTTTTGCCGAGCACCGAACGGTCGCGACGAAGTGACATCATCCCTGATCGGTTCATATGTCCCATCATTCCGCCCAAGACGGACCTCCCTATTGACCTAGCCACCCTAGGGCTCGATGGTGGGAGTGGAATCGAGGATCTACGATGAAGAGGATGACCAGAGAGGTGGTGGGACGGTGCTGAAGGTTGCAGTGATTTGTAAAGCGAACCTCTACCGATCTCCCGCCGCGCGGATATTTCTCGCGGATGCATTTGGTCGAGCAGGAATTGAAGCAGTGGTGATTTCAGGAGGAATCCTGCCAGAAGGCAATACCGTCCCTCCCTCCTATGTCTCCATCGCAGCAGAGGCAGGAATCGATCTTTCCGAACATGTCAGCCACCACATCACTGCAGAGGACCTTGAGCGGCAAGATCTTGTCCTCACGATGACGCGTGAGCTCTTAAGAGAAGTCGTCGTGCTCGCACCCGCGATTTGGCCAAAGGCATTCACCATGCGGGAATTTCTTCGGCGCGCCTCCGCTGTCGGTCCTCGGAAGCCAACCGAGCAGCTTGACCACTGGTTTGAAGCGATTGGCCGAGATCGCAAGCGGACGCAGGTTCTCGGTGACTTCGATCCAGATGATGTTGCCGATCCTGTTGGCGGAACGGCAGAGGACTATCGGGTCATGCTTCGACAGGTCGAGCGACTCTCGTCTGAACTTGCCTCACTCTTCTAGAGCGTCAAGGAGATCGTTCTTGTCTTATCGAGGACCACGCTCGTCGACGTAATCGTCGGATTCCACTGTGGAGCATTGATCGTGATGGTCACGTTTGCTGGGTGCAGCGTTGCTTGAGGCACGAGTCGGAGTTGGAAGCCGTGGTTCTTCACGGCATTGAGCATGACGGTCTGGAACGACACGGTCGAAGACTGTTGTGGCTTCACAAACGCTGGCACTGGGCCGTCAAGCACCAGTCCGGATTCCTTGACGCCTCCCGGAACAATTGAGCCGCGCGGACTCCATTGGTAGACACGAGCGACGTAATCACCAGGGTGGAAACTGTTTACGTGATCCGGACCGAGTTGGTAACTCGGACGATGTCCTGCAGGCGCATTGTTGTGAACCGTGACTTTGGTCGTGACGAACGCATTTCCTGAAGCGTCGATGTTGACCGTCATGGCTTCGGTCGTCCTTGTGTAGTAGTCCAACTTCGCCGCCACACCGCTCTGCACGGAAACATGGAAGGTCGACTCCGGGTGAACGGTATCGAGTTCACCGCTCCCACCAAAGGAGACCACGAGGCCTTGACGCGCGGGTGAGGCATCCCACAGCGTCAAATGCCGAGCTTGACTGACCGTCGCGAGCGACCGAATGAGCCGAGCAACGTCAACATGGGTTGAATTCATTTTCTTCACTGCAGCTTCCGCAACTGCCGCAATTTCGTCATGACGAAGGTCTTGGCTCTTGCCACGATTATCTAGATAGAAGCGGTGGAGAAGAACGTCGACCACATTGCCGGAATTCACTGGTCCGCGATAGGCACCAATGTGGACCGACCCGGTGAGTCGGAGGAGTGATTGGAGGACGGAAACATCCATTCCAATGACACCATCAACGTGCCGACTTGTCGCCGCAGTGAACATCGATGACATGATCTGACCTGAAAGTGCGAAGTCTCCAGTCGCATTGGTCGATTGCCAAACTTGAGTGGGAAGCAAGGGGCCGAAGACCTTGGCCGTCCCTATTGGCAGACGGAATGGTGCTGGATGCGAGAGTTGGAGTCGGCCGACTGATTGTGCCAAGTTCACGGCAAAGTGACCATCATGGGTAGACAAGATCGCCCACGAGAGGACCGCGCCGCCGTCACGCATTTCGGCCTGGTTCTCTCCGGCAAGCAAATAGTTCTTCGGACCAAAGAGTCCAAGGAAGCGCTCCGCGTAGTCGAGCCCCCCGGCACCTTTATGCAGGAGTTGAACAACCGTCTGGTCGATCGAATTGAACTTCCGTCGCGCATTCGCAACTGGGCCAATCAGCGAATCTGGGGATCGGACGAAAGATCGGTAGTAGATCGAATTGATTCCCACCTGTTTGCGAAGGTCATCGAGTTTGCGAAGATCGACATAAGTTCCGGTTGAGGCCTTGGCGAGATTGTCCGCGGCAACGACCATTGAGACCGCACCGTCACTGAAGTGAGCCACATCGCTCACCAAATCCTTCGCTCCTTGAATCTGCGTACCAAGAAACGGGAAAGCGCCATAGAACTTCAGCCCAACCGATGATTGAAGCGTTGAATTCGCCGCATTGGCTGCATTGGCGATTTCCGATAGATCTGATGCAGCGCGAGCTCGCCCCAATGGCGTGAGCAACGTTGATTTCTCATTAACGATGCGAGCGAACGACCGTTGGGCTGCCGCAACCTGATGGTTGGCTTTGTTCAGCGCATACGCCCCTTGGAGTGCGAGGAGGAAGAGTACGACACCCACACCACTTCCGATGAGCACGAGCGTCCGCTTCTCGGGAATCTCGAAACGACGCGACTTCCGCTTCTTTCTTCTGCGGTGGGGATGACGGACGCCATCTTGATGTTGCGCCCAGTGGCGGTAACCATATCGGAAGGTATGGAAGCGCCGCTGCGTTCGATGGCGGTAAGGAGGCATGAATTAAACCCTGAGCCCTCGGAGTGAATCACTCGCGACCATGAAGATTGCGGGGGACGTGATCCTGAAGGAAGGGTTACTCCTGAGACTCTGATCCATCGGCAACGCTGGCAACGACTGGCGGAAGGTCGCCACGTCGATCCGAAGTCCTGCCGCTGCTTGAACCGTACCCATAGCCATAGCCATAACCGTACCCATAGCCATATCCATAGCCATAGCCATATCCATATCCGTAGCGGTAGTAGATGTACGAGTCGGATTCTGGAGCTCGGTTGAGCACAAGTCCGACCACATTGGCATCAACTTGCTTCAACATCTCATAGGCACGTGCGGTGTTTCGACGAGTTGAAATTGAGGCGGTCGCAATGAAAATCGTTGCATCTGCGTTTCCGGCGAGCACGAGGGCATCGGTAACCGGAAGGATTGGGGCAGAGTCGAGCACAACCAAGTCGTATTCCTCGGAAAGGCGTCGGATGATGGCTCGAGCCTTTGGTCCGGCAAGCAGTTCAGCAGGATTTGGCGGGATTGGCCCGGACGGGAGAATGAACAGGTTGTCAGATCCTTCGACCGGTTGAATTGCGCTCTCTAGCTCCGCTTCGCCGAGCAAGACCGTCGTGAGGCCGACTTCGTTAGACAAACCAAAGAAGTTGTGGACGCGAGGCTTTCTCAAGTCACAGCCAACAATGATGACCTTTTGTCCTGCAGAAGCAATGGTGAATCCAAGGTTGGCCGCAACCGTCGTCTTTCCGTCGGTGGCTGCTGCAGAGGTAACGAGGAGGGTCTTGATCGGCTCATCAAGCGACATGAACTGCAGGGAGGTCCGGAGGCCTCTGAACGCTTCTGCGGTAGGAGATTTTGGCTGTTCCGCCGTCACCAGGAACGAGGTTGAACGATCCTGCCACTCACGAATCTGTGGGATGAGACCAATGGTGGCAAAGCCAGGGAAGAGGCGCTCGAGGTCAGCACGTCCACGAACCTTGTCATCAAGGAATTCCTGCAGGAGTGCAATGGCGACTCCAATAGCCAAACCAACAAGCGCAGCAAGCAGCGCATCCGACGTTGGTTTTGGTGACGTTGGAACGTGAGGAATCGTTGCAGGTGAAATCGTGGTTCCGGCGCTCTGAACCACGTTTGCTTGGAGGCCATTCAAGACTGCAGACCAGTGGTTGATTTGGGTCTGGAGCGAATTGAGTTGGCTCACCGCTGCAATGCGAAGCGGCGAGCCCTTTGGGAGATGCGAAATCTGTTCGGCAAGGAGTGCTTGCTCAGCCTTGGCTGCAGTGATCTGCTGAGAAATATTGGCCGTTGCTGCATAAATTGCAACCAGGTCATTCTGTTGGGAGTACTTGTTGTATGCCCTTGGGTACTCATTGGCGATTGCTGCAGCCTTGTACGGATCATCGATCGTGACCTTGATGTTCATGATCGGGGTATTGCCAATTTGAGTAATGACCGGCTTTGGCGGCCGGTAACCAAGATCTGAGGTAGCCAGCGCAACAACTGCAGGTGAGTTCATGGTGTACATCGCAGCCGTAACTTGAGGATTTGTGTTGTTGGGGCGAACCTTCAGGTTGAACTGCGATGATGCGACATATGAAGGAGAAATTGTCGAGTCGTAGCCGATCATGAGGCCCACGGCTGCCAAGACGCAGAGAATCACCGTGAGCTTGCGACGCCAAATGACGGCTGCATAGCTCGTAAGGCTGATATCGGTTGAGGTCGTCGGCTCGGCCACGACGCATACCCTAGTTCGGGGAATCGAGGAAACCTGATCGCGGGCCGAACTTGCTGAGTGATTCGTGAAAACTTCTATCTCGGCAGGACCATTACCGGTGCCCTGTGTGAGAATGAGACGGTGAACGGTCCGGTTCCAGAGAGTTCGAGCGAAACAGCACCTGAGCGGGTCTCGACCCGTCAGAAATGGGCACCAAGTGGTCAGGTGCTGCAAAGTGCGGCCGGCGAAAAGCCCCAGCGAGGATCCAGCCGGCAGATGTGGCTTGTGGTCATCCTGACCGCGGTCACTGGTTCAATCTTCGCAATGGCTGCAGGGACTCACGTTGCCCTTATGGCGGCCCTCATTCCAATTCTCATTACCGTGGCCATGCTTTCTCCCAAGAGCTTGCTGCTGTTGCTCACGATATGGATGGCGGAACTTGGGCTCATTCGTCGATTGATTCCTGGTGGACAGTCGTCGTCGTTCTCCGGTGACCCTTTGCTGATCGTCGGACCTGCGATCTTGTTCTTCTTGGTTGTGGTGGCTGGAAATCGTGGAGCATTTCACTCTCGAGGGGCCTTGGCGAAGACCGTTTTGGCCTTCAACGTCCTCTGTGTCTTCGAGGCGGTGAATCCAGCACAAGGTGGCCTCACGGTTGGGCTCGGCGGGCTTCTCTTCGTACTCGTTCCAATGATGGCGTTTTGGATTGGACGTTCCTTCTTTGATGATCTCGAGGCAGAGATCCTCATCAAGGTCATTGCCTGGTTGAGCCTGGGTGCGGCGGCGTATGGGCTCTATCAAGTGTTCGGCCACTTTCCGTCGTGGGACCAAAACTGGATCGCTTCTTCGGGCTACACGGCGCTCAACGTCGGCAATGGAGTGACTCGAGCCTTCGGGATGTCTGCGAGTGCCCAGGAATACGCAGCATTTCTGGGACTTGGCCTCATTGCGTGGCTGGCATTGTTTTTCAGGGCTAAACGAGGAGCGAAGTTGCTTCCACTGTTGGCCATGACAGTCATCGCCTACGCGCTCTACTACGAAGCCCAAAGAACGATTCTGTTCCTCACCGTGTTTGCAATCGGTGTGACCATTGCCGCACGATTCCGGGTGCGGCCACTTGGCGTTGCGATTTGCGGTGTGCTCGCCATCTTTGGGCTGGTGTTCTTTGCTGGAAAGTTCACGTCAGGTGGGACAGCGGTCTGTCACGAGGGTGATCAACAATGCACGCTGGCGCAACGATCGAACACCATTGCCAATCCAACGGGTTCAGGCACCTCGTTTTCGGGCCACCTGACGGAAACGCGAAAGGGCATTGCTGCTGGGATTTCCCATCCACTTGGCCATGGGGTTGGATCAACGACCCTTGCTGCCGGAAAGTTCAACACGGTGCGATCTGCTCGCGGTACGGAGTTTGATCCTGGCAATGCTGGAACTGCGCTCGGCATCCTTGGATTGGTGTTGTATCCAACCATGGTCGTTCTCGCGTTTCGAGCTGCCTACAGAGTCGCAACCCGGCGACGCGATTTCATTGGAATCTTCGTCATCGGTGCAATGGCCGTTGACCTCATGCAATGGCTCAATGGCGACCTCTATTCGGTCACCTGGCTCATCTGGTTGTTCATTGGCTGGGCTGAGGCGCAATCGAGAATTTCGGAAGAAGTACCAGGAGAGGTAGCCCTTGCGCTCGACCCTCATCCACATCCAGCGAGTTATAGCGATGGCAATGCTTCGGGTAGAAGAACGCGGTGGGCTTGACCGGTTCGGCTGTTCCGTCACGATCAAGCGTTCGACCGCTCATCGTGGTGGTTGCGCACCGCATTGACATTCAGGGTCAAGGGATGGAACGACTCCATGCCTTTTTGGCCCGTTCAATGAGTGAGCTCTACGACGTCCACCTCCTGACCAGTTGGGCAGATCCCGTAACGTCAGCAGTGGCCACGGTGCATCGAGTGCCAATTCCTGCCCGTCCGGTGCCGCTCAGGTTCGCGATGTTCGCACTGCTCGCCAGCATTCGACTCATTTGGCTGAAGAAGAGGGCATCCCTCATCCACAGCTGCGGCGCCATCGTGTTCAATCGAGTCGATCTCGTCACTATCCATCTGTGTCAGGCAGCGGTTGTGGCGGAGAATCAAGGAAGGTATCGACCCCCAACCGGGTCGTGGAGTTCACGGCTCAATACTGGAATGCTCAAGTGGATGGCGCTGAAGCTCGAGCGACGTTCGCTCTCTCCATTGCGTGGTGCGACCGCTGCAGCGGTGAGTGAACCAGGACTTGCCGAACTGCAGAAGTTCTACCCAGATACCCCCCGCGCCTTGACCGAAAACGGTGTTGATGCCGAATTGTTCGCACCAAATCACGAACGAGGTCTCGCTCTTCGAACGTCGTTGGGCGTTCCAAGTGAGGCCAAGATTGTTCTGGCGGTTGGTGGCGATTGGGTGCTGAGGGGAATTCCACTTCTTGTCGCTGCGCTTCGTCAGCTAGAGGAGGACGTGGAGCTCTGGATCGTTGGTAGGGGAAATCAAGCCCTGGTGCATTCCTTGGCAATGGCTGAAGAGGTTGATGGGCGAGTCAAGATGTTTGGCTCGCGAAACGACGTTGCCGACTTCTACCGGGCGGCCGACGTCTTCGTCCTTGCGAGCGCCTACGAGACGTTTTCCCTTGTTTTGGTTGAGGCGGCATTAGTCGAGGTGCCAATTGTTTCCACGCCGGTCGGCATTGCCCCATTGCTTCTCGGAGTGCCACCAGTCGAAGGCGGACTACTTGTCGATCGAAGCGTTGACGCACTTGCAGCTGGACTGCGAACATCGCTGGGTGACCCAATGGGTGCTGAAATAATGGCCAAGCGGGCTGCGAGCCGAGCGGTGAGGTTCACCTTGAGTCAGCTGGAAGTCGTCGTTCGTGACCTCTATGTCGATCTTCTTGAGGCACGCAAGTGAGTGATCGATCAATGCTCATCATCGGACTTGAAGATCTGAATGTTCGTCACGGTGGCCTCAATCGCTATGTCGACTCGTATGTGACGGCCCTTCGGCGGGCAGGAATCGATACCGCGGTCATTGAACTTGGAAGTACTGATGGGCCAGCGCCAACGTCGCCACTGATGCGGCGGGTTGGTTGGGTTGCTCGACAAGCATGGAAGCAGCGTCATCGAACGATTCTTGACGTGCACTTTGCGCTGTATGGCCTCTTGCCAATGTTGACCGCGCCAACCTCGACGAGGCGGATCGTGCACTTCCATGGTCCATGGGCGGCAGAGAGTGGCGTCGAAGGCGCTTCAGTGTGGCGTCAGCGCATCAAAGCTCACCTTGAGGGAATCGTCTACCGGCGAGCGCACGTGGTCATTGCATTGAGTGAGGCATTTCAGCAGGAGGTGATCGACCGCTATCGCGTGGATGCTGCACGCGTGGTCGTCATCGGTGGTGGCGTCGACACCGCGGCGTTTCATCCTGTTGATCGGGTCATGGCGCGGGATCGCTTTTCTCTGCAACCAGACGAGCAGGTTCTCGTTGTCGTGCGTCGCTTGGTGCAACGCATGGGCCACGAAACCCTCTTCGAGGCTTTGGAACAACTTGGAACTGGAGGTCGGACGCCAACTGTGCTGCTCGTTGGCTCAGGAGCCGAACGAGAGCGGCTGGAAGCATCGAGCCGGCGAAGGGAGCTTGACGGTCAGGTTCGGTTCATTGGGGCACTGAGCGATGAGGATCTTGTGCTTGCCTACGGTGCGGCGAACTGCTCGATTATTCCTTCGATTGCTCTTGAGGGATTCGGCCTTGTGGCCCTCGAATCGCTGGCGTGTGCCACGCCGGTCATTGGTTCAGACCTCGGTGGCCTTGGAGCAGTACTTCGTCAGCTCGATCCTTCACTTCTCGTTGAACCTGGGGATGCCTCCTCGCTGAGTCGGGCAATTGCCCGAGTGCTCGATGACATTGCCCCAGGTCCAGAGGAGTGTCGACGGTTCGCTCTTGAGCGAAGTTGGGACGCCATTGCGTTGCAACATCTTCGGTTGCTGGCCTTACCAATGCCTCGAGTTCTCTACCTTGGCCATGGAGCTCAGTTGAGTGGCGGCGAGCTGGCATTGCTTCGTCAGTTGCCTTCGTTAACGTCGGTTGACCCGATGGTGGTGTTGGGAGAAGACGGACCACTGGTCGGCGAACTTCGTCAGCGTGCAATCCCGGTGGTTGTTCTCAACATGGGAGAGAACTTGCGCGCAACGAGGAGAGTGACTGCGACACTCTCGCAACTCGGACCGAGGAAAGCACTCGAACTTGTTCGATATGTCATAGCGCTTCGAAAGGAAGTCAAGGAGCTTGCTCCTGACATTCTTCACACGAACACCTTGAAGGCTGCACTCATTGGTGGAGTCGTCGGGAGGCTCACGGGAACACCAGTCGTCTGGCACCTCCGTGACCGAATCGACGTTGATTACCTTCCAGCGCCGGCGGTTCGACTCGTGCGACTCTGCGCTCGATTGCTTCCGAGTGCGATTGTTGGAAACTCTTCGGCCACCCTTGCAACGCTTTCCGGAGGACGCGTTCGAATGGTGATTCCAAGTCCACTTGATCCAGAAGCGACGACTGGCGAGCGGGGCAGTGGTCCGTTGACCATCACCATGGTTGGTCGACTCTCTCCGTGGAAGGGCCAGGATCTCTTCTTGCAGGCCTTCGCTCTTGCGTTCCCTGTCGGACCCGAGCGAGCTCGGATCGTTGGCGAAGCGCTTTTTGGTGAAGAGTCCTATGCGGCGTCACTTCATGAGTTGGCGAATGCTCTCGGCATTGCCGATCGAGTCGACTTCCTTGGCTTCCGCCGAGATGTTGCGCAACTCCTCCAAACCAGTGACATTCAAATTGTGGCATCACGCATTCCAGAGCCATTCGGCAACGTGGTCCTTGAAGGTATGGCCTGTGGGACGGCGGTCATTGCTCCAAATGCGGGCGGTCCTGCTGAAGTGCTGAGTGACGGCGTTACGGGGATTCTCGTGACTCCCGACGACGCAGATGCTCTTGCAGAAGCGATGAGGCGGCTGGGAGATGATGCGGTGTTGAGGTCTCGCCTCGCTGCGGCGGCCAAACTCGAGGTCGGTCGGTATCGACCCGAGCGGCTTGCTCCAAAGTACGGAGAACTCTACGAAGCCGTGTTGCATCGGGGAGACGCATGAGTGATCTTCGGCTGTCGATCATCGTCCCAACATTTCACCGACCTGCATTGCTTGAACGTTGTCTTCAACTCCTCATTCCGCAACTCGATGGGCTAGTTGGTGGCGGCGAAATCGTCGTCGTCAACGACGGAGGAAGCCTTTCAGCAAGTGATCTCTTGGAGGATCCGCGAGTCCGTGTGCTTGCCAGTCACGGAGTTGGCCCAGGGCGAGCTCGAAATGTTGGGATCGAAGCTGCTCGAGGTGAAATTCTTGCCTTCACTGATGATGACGCAACCGTCGCTGCGGACTGGGTGAGTGCACTACTCGATGCGTTCAGCAACGACCCCAGTGCCGTTGGCGTTCGAGGAATCGTTCGGTCGGTGGCGTTCGATCCACTTTTTGAGCATTCAGTTGATGATGGAACTGGCGGGGGGTATCTCACCTGCAATGTTGCCTACCGTGCTTCGGCAGTGCGAATGGTGGGCGGATTTGATCCAGCATTTCGTCGGGCGCATGAAGATCGCGACCTTGGGTATCGCATAGAACGCCTCGGTCCGGTGCTGTTCTCTTCCGCCATGGTCGTTGATCATCCACCACGACCGTTCACGGCACGAGAGTGGTGGCGACGAGGACGATTCGTCACTGATGACTGGCTCCTCTATTCGCGTTACGAGGGTCAACGTCGTGGCCGTCTTCCGCTCCGTGTTGCACCCGTCGAAGGAATTGCACGACGCTGGATTGGCTTCGCTCGCGATCCCCAAGTGCTTCAAGGCAGCCCTCGGCGTTTCGCCCGAATCATGTACCTCGGCGTTGGTCAATTCATCGTCGGCTTGTTGACGACGTTTACGCAGCCGTTCGCTTCAATTTCACGGTCACCGATGCCGCGCTCTTGGGAGGATGTCTCTCTGAGAGTTGCTTTTGTTGGCCCAGTTCCCAACGCGTTTTCCGGGGGTGCACCTGGAGTTGCGGGACTGCTCTTTCGTGAGCTTGTCCGTCGCGGTGCAACGATTGATTGCTACCTTCCAATATCTTCCGAATCCGACGGGGTTACTGCGGTAGAACGTGAACCCGGTGTGACCGTCCACAAGATCCAAAGTTCCTTTCAGTTCGGTCGATGGTACTCATCGCAGCCCCTAACGAAGATGATGTCTGCTCAAGTGGCAACAGCTCGTGGACGAGTCCGTGCCGGCCGACTGCTCCGTTCCGACCATGCGAAGCGTCCGTTTGATGTTCTCTATCAATTTTCGACCGTGGAGTTGTTCGGCCTTCCTCGAAGGGCAGCACTCCCACCAATTGTGACCCACCCGTCAGTGCATGCCGCAGGTGAACTTCGGTGGCTTCGGCGCGAGCGCGGACTTGCTCGACATTGTCAGGGCTTCCTCCGTCCCATGCTCGTTCGAGCTTGGGTCAGTACTCGAGCAGTTCGACAGAAGAGGGACATTGGTCGAGCCGCTTCGGTCTTGGCAATTTCACCAAGATTCGGTGAGTTACTCGTTGAGGACTGCGGGATCTCCTCATCAATCGTGACCGTGGTGCCCAATGTCATTGATGTTGATTTGTTCGACCTGCAAGCAGGCCCCAGGTTCCCAGGGCCACTGCGGGTGCTCGTCCTTGGAAGAGTGACCGTGCGGAAGGGGCTCGACGACGTCGTTGCAGCATCTCGACTTCTGTCCGACCTCGAAGGTCGACTCATGATCACGGTCGTTGGTGACCATTCGCTTTGGTCTGACTACCGGCCACTCATGTCAGGTCTCGACGAGAGGGTTGCGACCTACGTTGGGCACCGCCCTCGCACTGAAGTCGCTGCAATGTTGCGACAGGCCGATCTCCTCGTCCAGGCCTCGCACTACGAGCCCTTTGGGCTGACGGTGGCTGAAGCGCTTGCGAGCGGGGTGTTCGTTGTCGCAACAAGTGAAGTCGGAGCAGGAAATGGTCTCCTTGGGGAAGTGATTCGAGTGATTCCTCCCTGTGATCCGGAGCACCTGGCGGCGGCACTTCGGGAGCTTGTCGACATGTTTGAAGGAGAATCCACCTCACAACGGGAATCTCGCCGGGCTGCGTGTCGGACCGCTGCGATCGACCACTTCTCGCCTGCGGTAGGTGGAGCGCTGCTCGACTCAGCACTTCGAAGGGTTGCGCACGCTCGGCCGGTGCACGATGAGTGAAGTGCTATTGGTCCTCGCCAACGGAGGTCCTGGTGGAATGCAAGGCGTCGTTTCGACGCTTGCGCTCGGGCTTCGGTCTCGAGGGGTTGACGTTGCGGTTGCTGTCGGTGGTGACCTACCGGTTGACGGACTAGGACCTGGCAGTGGGGTTCCGCTCTTGCGGTTGCCACGGTTTTCGGGCCGAACCGGCGGCGTGGCCTTTGCACGAGCGTTTCGGAAACTTGTTCGACGGGAACAACCAGTGGTGCTTCACGGTCATGGACTTCGCCTAGCGCCGCTCCTTCGACTTTGTGGAAGGGGCGTTGACGTGCGTGTAGTGACCTGTCATGGCCTTGATCCAAGAACGCTTTCGTCAGTGGTTCGGCCATTGCGCATCAGTCGAATTCACGTTGCTGCTTGTGGAGAGGGGCCACTGCGACTTCTTCAAGAGGTTGGCGTTGACGCTTCCTTGTTGCCCGTGGGGATCGGGCCAGCACCTCAACCGGTCATCCGCTCAACCTTGGCGAAGTCCTGTGATCTTGATCCGAGCCAACCAATCGTTGCCGCAGCGATTCGGCTCACTCCCCAGAAAGATCCGCTGACCATGATTCGTGCGGTGGCTGCCCTCGAGGAGGTGCAACTCGTGCTCTGTGGCGATGGACCATTGGAACAAGAGGTCCGCGAATTGATTGACGAACTTCATGTTGCGCATCGGATTCGTCTCGTTGGCTTCCGCAGCGATGCTCGAGCGATCCTTGGTGCTGCAGATGTAGTGCTCCTCAGTTCCGTTTGGGAAGGGCACGTGCTGGTGGGACTCGAGGCGATGTCGGCAGGAGTTCCCCTTGTCGCAACAGCCTGTCCAGGGATTGAAGAGTGGACCACCGATGGCATCAATATTCTCTTGGCGCCTGTTGGCGACTCGGAGGCGCTCAGTCGTCAACTCGAGCGAGCACTGACTGATCAGGCGCTCCGGATGCAACTCATCAATGGGGGAGTCGCCGTGGCTTCCCGTCACACCATCGCAACCATGGTTGCAAGTCATCTCCGTGAATACAAAATCAGTCCCGGCGGATGAACTCCAGCCGATAACCGGACGCAACTGCGAAAGCCGCTTGGAGCGTGCCTCGCATTGCCGGAAGGACCCGAGCACGAATGTCCCGGTCTCGTAGACCGACGAGAGCTCGGAGGACTCCAGGGCAAGAGGCATCGCCAATGCACAACGAGAACAGCGCTCGTCGAAATGCCAAGTCAGGTCCCGATGCCGTCATGGCGAGGACTGCGTTGGCGGCCACATCACTGACGGCCCGAGCACTCGGGGCCTGTCGTTGATCGACACCAATGCGATCGCCAGGTTCATGGGTCACGGTGATCATCGGGTCATACCGCAAGGTTCCAAACCGAGCGAGATCGAGCCCAATGGCAACTTCAAAGTGCACTTGGGCACCGGTGCCTCGTAGGCCCTTTGGAATCCCAAGGAGGCTTGCTTGGTAGGCGCAGTTCACGCCTTTCAACATTGCAACATCACGAGGAGATCCTGTCCCTCGGTGATGGTTGCCCGTGAGCTGGCCCCATTCGCCAATGGAACCCACGAACTCGGTCAGTGATGTTGGTCGAGGCATGCCGTTATCGACCAGACAATCGCGCCCACCAATGCCAACAACGCCCGGTTTGACTCCGGCTTTCAGGCTGGCGATCCACGTTGGTGAGGGGACAGCATCATCGTCGGTGAACGCAATCCACTCAGTCGTTGAAGAGCGAAGACCAACGGCCATGGCAGCGAGGACCCCAGGTTCGTGGACAAGAAGCACGCGGACTGGTGGAGAAAGTTCTACGCCTTCCAGTGCCTCAAGTGCTCCGCGATCCTCTGGGCGGAGCACCACGAAGATTGCTTCGGGCTGCACCTCTTGTCGGGCAAGACCCTGAAGGCACGAGCGAAGTGCCTCGGGCCGAAAGTAGGAGGGAATGACGACGGTAAAGGTGGGCTCGGTCATGACATTCGACGCTCAAGGGCTCGGAGGTAGAGCGCTTCGGTTGATGCGG
Source organism: uncultured Actinomycetes bacterium (assembly GCA_903874965.1). Classification (GTDB taxonomy): domain Bacteria; phylum Actinomycetota; class Acidimicrobiia; order Acidimicrobiales; family RAAP-2; genus CAIQEU01. Next base: position 25,818 of record CAIQUD010000144.1, read on the forward strand.
CCACGTGATCCCAGGTTCGAGTTTGGACATCTTGAAACGCAGCAGCGCCAAGTTTGATCCGAAGTTCCGGGTCGCTCAAGACTTCTTCGAGCGCACGAGTCGTTGCGTCGATGTCGCCAGCCGGAACCAGTCGTCCACCATGGCTCATCTGGAGAAGATCGGCATTGCCGGGAATTGCTGAGGTAATGACGGGAACTGCGAATGCAGCTGCTTCGAGCAGCGACAGCGGCATTCCTTCAACTCTCGAACACAGGAGCGCTACCGAAGCCTCGGTGAAGAGTCGCGGAAGGTCGCGCTGGGTGTAGGTCGGAACTGGTTCAAATCGATGGGCGAGCTCGTTCGAGACGAGGCGCGCTACCTCGTGCTCACTCGCACCCAACCAGCGAACCCGAAGTTGAGGAAAGTTGCGGAGCACTGGCTCAAGGGCGGCAATGGCGATGTCGGCCCCCTTTCTCCATGCGGTTCCACCGAGGAGCACAACGATCGGGTGGTCGCCTGCTTGGGCAGGAGTCTGGTTGCTGAGCCACGTTGGCAAGGCGGAGGTGCCGATCGTGACGTGAGCAGCCTCAACGTGCAGTGTTCTGCAGTAGTCAGCCTCTGCTTGGGAGAGCACAATCACTTCATCGGCGATCCTGAGCGACCGATTTACCTCTCGCAGGCGAAAGCCTCCGTGGTAAAGGGAGTAGCGCCATCGGAGATCAAGTTCACCTCGGGCAGCTCCGGCCTTTCTTGCTGCAACAACAAGTGGCTCGAGGCCGTGGCTTCTTGTGACGAGCAGCGGGTTCTTTGCACGTCGCCTCACCCAGGCAAGATCTCCGGTCGAAGCATCGACGACGTCGAAACGTTGCGCCTTCCGGACAAGTGCGGCGACGTGGTGAGGATATCTGATTGCCGTTGACGTTCCACGATCTCCTCCTAAGAGATCGAAACTCCAGAGGTCGACTTCGTGACCACGAGCCTCGAGCGCTCGTGCCAATTCGGTCGTTGCACCCGGCGCTCCGGTTCCTTCCGTGAGCTCGTGGTGAATGCTGAGTGCGATGCGCATGAGCGTTAGGACTCCGTCCGAATGAGCACCCGTGCCACGCGAAGTTGCGGCAGCTTGCCAAGCGGGCCGGGGAGGATCCGAGCGAAGTAGCTGAGGTCTCCGGCGGAAAGGTAGCGAACGGCGCGAAGCATCAGGGCAAAGACCAAGGAAAATCCCGCCAAGGAAATGAGGACAACCGGGAGGGCGGTCGCACGCGTCACTGGAGGTGACGTCGAGAACAGCAGGCCAGACAATCGCCCACATCCAACCGCCACGCCCATCGCAAACAATCCCGGGAGATACCAAGACCACAACACCGCTCGAACACTCGAATTGAGCAGTCGGGTGTAGCGGCGCATCAGGAAAGCATTTTGGACGGCCGACGCAACCATGGTGCCAATCAGCACGCCGTTGAGACCAAAGGGAAACACCAGTGCGATGGTGAGGCCAAGGTTGACGACCACCGAGATCGCCTTTGCCTTGGCGCCGATACCTGCCTTGCCGAGGGCAACGATCACAATGGCGCAGTTGTAGCGCGCCGCATTGATGAGCTGAAGACCGACGAGAAGGGAAAGCGCGACGGCGACTCCTGGATACTGCCCCCCGTGATACGGGCCGAAGTACAGCATCATGATTGACGGACCTGCCGCGAGAAGCGCCCCGGAAGCGGCGAAAGCAAACAAGCCCATGTAGCGCGAAGCCTGAATGGCGGGAGCTCGAACATCTTCGACGGTTCGCTGCGATGAGGCGGTAGCCGAGAACGTCTGCAGCAGTGACTGGGCTGGAAAATTCACCAGGTAGGCGATCTTGTCGGCGGCAGTGTTTGCCATTTGATAGATCGCCGAGGCAGCGACGGAAACGAATCGGCCAATCACGATGGGGTCGGTGTCGTAGTTGAGGGCATCGAGAATGCTCGAGAGTTGCACGAGCCCACCAAACTTCATGAACTCAGCCAATTTCGTCCGACCGAGGCCGAACGGATTGGCGAAGATCCTGCCGTGCCGAACGCCAATGGCAACAAGGGTGAAGGTCAGCACCACGGCGGTTTGCAGACTTGCCGCAAGCGCGAGCCCCCAAAGCCCCCAACCGGTCAAGAGGAAACCAATCACGGCCACTGCCCAGGTGATCCTGCTCAGGAGGCCGATGAGCGTCACGAGCCACTGTTCTCCTGCAGCAATGAGTCGACAACCAAGATTGGCGGCGCCTGCAGTCACGAACAGTTGGACGTAGCCCCAAACGAAGAACCACTCGGCAGTTGCAACGAGAGATTTCGGCAAAGGGAGGCCTCCAACGGAATGGAGACTTGAGATCAGCAGTGGTGCCACGACCACGAGCAGCGGCGACAACAACAGGCCAATGCCAAGCCAGATGCCAAGGGCGAGGCTCGAAAGTCGGGCAGGAAGCAACCGATCGCTCGGATCGTGACTTGAGTAGCGAATGACGATGACGCCGAGTCCAGGATCGAGGTTGGAAAGGAAGTTGACGGTGAAGTTGACAAAGGCCCAGAGACCGAAAAGTACAAGCCCGAGCCGAGCGAGGATGAAGGGCGTCAGGAGGAGACCAATGAGCAAGACGCCAAATTGCGTAGCGGCGACGGCGCTTGTGTTGAGGGCGACCGAATGCCCATGCCCCTTCACCGAAGCGGCAGGCAGATCTTCCTCGGGATGAGTGGGCAGCGCGTCGTCGTCCACTCCTGCAGTCTCCCAGACGAAGGGTCAGAGCAAGCGACAGCGGTGCCGGTAGCCTCAGAGCGTGGAGACGACAGTTCGCAAGACCCTGCTCGTGGTGAGTCATCCAGCGGTTCTTGAGACCAACCAAGTGGTCTTCGCACTGCTTCGACAACAAGGGGTTGACGTGCACTTGGTGACGCCGTCGCAGTGGCGTCACGACTACAGCCCGTCTCCGTTTGTGCCGAGTACTTCACCGGAACTTGAAGGGGTTCACACCCTCTTGCCGGTCCTTGGAATGGGGAAGCCGCAGCGCCATCGGTATCGCTCTGGGGTTGGCTCCTTGCTTGACCGGGTGAAGCCCGACGTTGTCTACGTTGAAGAAGAGTGCTTCTCGCTGTCGGCTGATCAGTGGTCGAGAGCTTGCCGACGCAGAGGAATTCCCTACGGCCTCCAGGCATGGGAGAACCTCGATCGGCCACTTCCATGGCCAATCAAACGTCTCCGTTCGCTCGTTCTTCGCCATGCGGACTTCGTCCTTGCCCGAACGCCCGCCGCCGCGCACATGGTTGGCGTGTGGGGCGCTCGTGGTCGTGTTGAGGTGGTCCCAAGTCCGGTCCCAAGTCCGTTCTCCGACAACCGGCCACGCCATGAAGGTTTTGTCGTTGGCGGCGCAGGTCGACTCGTCGAACAAAAAGGTTTTCTCGATGTTGCTGAGGTGGTTTCGTCGCTACCGGGCGCAGAATTTGTGGTGGCCGGTGATGGCCCTCAACGAAGTGCGTTGCAAGAGGCCGGGGTTCGTGTGGTGACCAATGCAACCCACGCGACGATGCCCCAATTCTTTTCGTCACTCGATGTCCTCGTCCTTTGGTCAAGGACCACCCCAACCTGGGCGGAGCAATTTGGTCGAGTCCTTGTCGAAGCGCTGGCGCAGGAAACTCCAGTCATTGGATCCTCTTGTGGTGAGATTCCTTGGGTCATTGGAACAACCAATGGTGGCATCGTGGTCCCAGAAGGTGACAAGGACGCACTGAGGGCTGCACTCCTTCAATTGCGCGATGACCCGGGTGGTCGAGCAAAGCTTGGCAAGGCTGGACGGACTGCGGTTGAAGCGCAGTTCAGCATTGCGTCTGCCGCTCGTGGCCTCCGCCACGTTGCGGGAATGGAAGCCTAAGAACTCACCGAAGCAACAATTTCCGCCATCGTGGCCCTGAACCGCTTTGCTCCAAAGACGCGACTGTGCTCCATGATGACTTCCGGGTTGAGCTCCAACAGACGCGGATCGGTGAGCCGCTCCATGAGTGAGTCGACGGTTGGCTGGTCCACATGAAGACCCGTCACACCATCAACGACGGTGTCGAGGTAGCCACCACCTCGAAGAGCAACGGTTGGTCGACCAAATGCTGCCGCTTCGAGCGGCGAGAGTCCGTAGTCCTCGTGGCTCATTGCGATGTGGGCACTGCAATTGTCGTAACACCAGCGAAGCGTTGCATCGTCAACGGTGCCGAGAAACGTTGCGACTCCTTGACCAAGGGATTCAAGTCGGTGGCGCTCTGGACCATCACCAATGACGACGAGACGGTGTCCCGTGGCTCTCGCTGCGTGGAGGGAAAGATCGACATTTTTATAGGGCAAGAGGCGAGCGACCACCAGGAGAAAGCCGGGTTCAAGTCCTTCGACTGGCGTCATTGGTCCCGATGCGTCAACGGCTGGGGGAGGAGGAACAATTTCCGCCACAATGCCGTAGGCATCACGCACCATGGTCGCGGTGGCGCTTGAATTCACGACGTACTTTGTTGCTGATGCGGCAGCCCGGCGATCCCAGGCTCGAAGTGGACCTTTGAGGCCGCCTAGGGCAACTTTGCCCAAGGAACGACCGTGGTTGCCGAGGTAGCGATCTTGTTGGTAGAGCCAGCGGGCTGGTGCATGGCAGTACACAATCTTTGCTCCAGTGGTGCCGGCACCATGGGCCCAGCCGCTAGACGAACAGATCATGACGTCGGCATCAAGGCGAAGGCGACTGAAGGCTGGGGCGAAGAGCGGGAGCCCTAGGCGATGGTGGGAGCGAAGCACGCCAATTCGATTGAGCGACATTGGCCGAACATCGAGACGCTTGAACTCAGGAAAGGTGGCGTCAGGTTCGTAGAGCGAGGTGTGCACCGGAGCGTCGGGGAAGGTTTTGGCGAGTTCGAGAACTACCCGTTCTGCCCCGCCTCGCTGCGTTAGATAATCGTGGACGAGGGCAACCTGCGGCCGCTGATCAGTAGGCACCAATGCCTTTGAACATCGTTCTGGGGGTATCCCAAAGGATCTTCACATCCCACCACATTGACCATGAGGCCACGTAGAGATAGTCCAGTTCCTCAAGATCGCCAGCGGAAAGGTTGTTGCGTCCAGATACTTGCCAAAGCCCAGTAATTCCAGGTCGAACGTCGTAGCGCCGTGATTGCCAGCCAATCGTTCCTGTTGACTCTGCGCTCACGAATGGACGCGGCCCAACGATCGACATGGATCCGGCAAGGACATTGAAGAGTTGCGGGAGTTCGTCGAGACCTGTGCGTCGAAGGAACCGACCCGGCCCGGTGATTCGCTCCTCTTCTCGCAACTTGCCTCGTGATTCGTAGAGCGGAGTTTTTCCTTCGGTGGACGTTTCGCGGCGTGCAGGACTCGTCCCGTCTGTTCGCATCGTTCGGAACTTAAGGATGGTGAACGGCCGTCCACTGCGACCAAGCCGTGATTGTCGATAGAGCACCGGCCCCTTCGAGGTGACCTTCACTGCCACCGCAATTCCGAACAGGAGCGGCGAGAGAATCAGCAAGGTGACTGCTGCGACCGAAATATCGAACAGCCGCTTCACCAAGCGATCGAATTTGGTCATTTGCAGAGGAGCAGCCTCAATAAGCGGAAGCCCCGACACTTCTGTGAACGAGCTCCGCCAACTGACGAGTTCGAAGACCCTCGGAACGAATGTCAGTTGGACACGATTTTGAATCCTTCGGAGCACGTCAATGAGGACGGGTGTTGGATAGTCGTAGTCACCCACCATGACGAGATCAACCTGGTGCTCAGCGCAGAGACCCTCGAGGTCATCGAGTTGGCCGAGTCCTTCGCCGGGACGAAGGGCTGTTCCAGGAACCCAACCAATGACTTGAAAACCACCCTGCAGCCCCAAGTGGGTCAAGTACCGACTGACATTTTCACCACTGTCAATGATGATTGCCCGAATTGGATGGCGACGAAGCGTGAAGTGGCGATGAATTGATCGTGCAATTGGAATGAAGAAGGTTGCGAGGATGATCGCCGAGAGCACGTGGTTTGCATTTGCCTGACGTTGGCCGAGTACTCGGTGCACTGCCGTTGAAATTGCAATCGAAAGGAGTCCACCAACACCAATGGCGAAGAAGAAGTTGCTCATCAAGGTGAAGGTTGACTGAGCACCTGACCGTCGAGCACGGCGGTAACTGCCAGCTAGCGCCAAACCGAGCACGACGCCAATGGGAAACCAAACTTCGTGGACGAGGTTTGGCCAGTAGTACTTCAGTCCATTGACCGGAACCGTTGAGAGACACGCAACGATCAGGAGGCCGACTGCTGCCGCAATTGACGAAACAATGAGGTCGAGGACGACCAATTGAAACGTCACCGCATTTGAACTCAAGCGGTGGCGCTTTGATGAGGTGAGATCGCCACCAACGTTGAGCGGCTCCATCGAGTACTCCCGCTTCGAAATTGGTCTTCCGATGGTCATCCAGGGCACCTACCGAGCCGCCAGAGCCCTCGTGGGCCTCTGGTGAGTGCAAAGTTATCCAATGACAAGGTCAGTGTCGGCCCAGTAGGCCCTCATACTTTGAATTTCTCCGGATTCATTGAATTCAAACAATTCAATCCCATTGACCGTCACCGCCATTTCACCAAGATCCGTCACCACCTCAAAGTGGTAGGCAGCGCAGTTGGCGACGACATGAATATCCGACGGGGTGAACGTGATCGCCTTTACCCCACTGACCACTGATTGCCAGGATGCTCGAACTTCTTCTCGACCGTGGTTGGCAGGGCTTCCAATGGGGTCCTCACGAACACAGTCTTCTGCGAAGAGTGACGCATAGGCGTCGACATCCATGGAAGAAGTCACCGTGGCATATCGATGGACAAGCGCTTCAAGGTCGAGCGGTGGCGTCATCCCGTCAGTTTCCCACGAGGTGCGCTCCGCCGTCCACAATCAGCGTGGTTCCGGTGGTCTTTGAGAGGGCGCCTGACAACAGCACGACGCACGCCTCCGCGATCGCCGATGCGTTGTTTTCGTCCCAACCGAGTGGAGAACGTGTTGCCCAGTTGGCAAAGGCAAGCTGGGAGCCAGGAATCGACCGAGCGGCAGCCGTTCGTAGAGGTCCAGCATCGACGAGATTGACTCGAATGAGTGATGGACCATGTTGAACGGCCAGGGATTGCGTGATGCTCTCTAGTGCACCTTTCGCTACTCCCATCCAGCCATAGCCCGGCCAGACTCGATTCGGAGCAAAGGTGAGGCCCACCACTGAAGCGCCGCCCGAGGCACGTGCAGCAGCCAGCGCCGGCTCGAGTGCGGCGACAAGGAAAGCAAGCGACGATGCGGAGATTTGAAGGGTGGTGGCGATGCTTGCGTTGCTTGCGTTGCCAAGGTTGTCACCGAGCGCGTCCGGCGGGGCATAGGCAATGGCGTGGAGGAGGCCATGAAGGACCGGTGTTCGAAGCGCAAGTTCGGCGGCAAGGGCCTGTGCTCCGTCTGGGTCTGCGGCGTCGTAATCGAGCAGTTCAATGTCGCCACCGAGTGATCGAAGGGTACGCGCCGTTGTTGACTTCGCACGCCCGAATGACGTTGCCAGCACTCGAGCGCCGTTTTGGATGGCCTGCTCGGCAACCGCCGTTGCAATGGAACGGGGGGTGAGGATCCCCGTGATCAGCAAGGTCTTTCCTTCGAGGCTGAGCACCCTTTGATCGTACTTCGGTGCATCGGCAGGAGACTGCCTGCGCGAGACTGAAGGCATGAACATTGGGATCTTGGGTGGTACTGGACCTGCAGGACGCGGCCTTGCGGTGAGGCTCGCAAGCATTGGGCACACGGTGGTGCTTGGTTCGCGCGATGCGCAACGTGCTGAAGCAGTTGCCGCAGAGGTCAGAACAGGTGCGAAGGGGAAGGCAGAAACTGTCTCCGGGAGTTCAAATGAACAGGCAGCTCTTGCTGATCTCGTCATTCTTGCGACGCCATGGGAAAGCGCACTGGCAACGGTGAGTGCTCTCAAGAGCGAATTGGCCGACAAAGTGGTCATCTCGATGGTCAATGCGCTTGTCAAGAATGGCCGAGAGATGCTACCGATGTACCCACCACGCGGTTCGGTGGCCGAGATGATTCAGGCAGCACTCCCTCGATCGTCGGTTGCAGCGTCATTTCACCATCTCCCTGCAGGAATGATGGAGGACCTTGACTCCGGGTTGGAAGCTGATGTGCTCGTTTGCTCCGATCACAAAGAGGCAACGGAGACGGTTCTCGCAATTCTGGAAGGGATTGGCGGCCTTCGCGCGCTCAATGCAGGTTCGCTCGCACAAGCGTCAGCCATTGAAGCGTTCACGGCCGTTGCCATCACCTTGAATATTCGCTACAAGACGCACTCGACCCTCAAGATGGCGGGCCTCTAGCGCTATGGCGATCCAGTTGTACGACACTGCGAGGGGAGAGGTGCTTCCGCTCGAGCCTGGACCAACGGCCACGTTGTATTCATGCGGCATTACGCCCTATGACTCAGCGCACCTTGGGCATGCCTACGTCTATCTCATCTTCGACGTACTGACACGAAGGCTGCTTGATCTTGGTCACGAGGTGCGGTGTGTTCGAAATGTCACCGACGTGGACGACGATCTTCTTCGCAAGGCTCGTGAACTTGGTGTGCACTACCTCGACTTGGCCGCACGGGAAATCGCGAAATTTGATCGGGATATGGCAATACTGAACCTGCTTCCGGTTGCCGTTGAGCCCAGAGCAACTTCTGCAATCCCGGAAATCTTGAAGCTCGTTGCAGCGGCACTCGACCACGGCAATGCCTACGTTCGTAATGGTTCGGTGTACTTCGACGTCTCATCATTCGATGCATTTGGTGAAGTCAGCCACTACGAACGTGATCTGATGCTGGAGCTCGCTGCAGTCCATGGCGGAAATATTGACGACCCTCAGAAGGATGACCCGCTCGATTTCGTGCTTTGGCAACCCTCACTGCCTGACGAGCCGGCATGGGAGTCGCTCTGGGGACCTGGACGGCCTGGCTGGCACATTGAATGTTCGGCCCTTGCCTTGCGAGAGCTTGGAGCAACGCTCGATGTCCACGGTGGTGGGCGAGATCTCGTCTTCCCGCATCACGAATGCGAGACCGCCCAGTCTGAGTCGGTCACGGGAAAGCCGTTCGTTGGGCATTGGTTGCATGTCGGGCTCGTTGGGCTCGAAGGAACCAAGATGTCGAAGTCGCTCGGGAATTTGGTTTTTGTCGAGGACCTCGTTGCGCACAGCGAACCAGCGGCCGTCCGCCTCGCGTTACTCGCTCACCATTACCGAACAGATTGGGAATGGACCGCCCAAGATCTCGACCTAGCGGTCGTTCGACTTGGACAATGGCGAACTGGGAGCCAGTTGGGTGGCGACAACGTTCTTGAAGCGGTCCGAGCAGCCCTTGATAACGACCTTGATACGCCTGCCGCACTCTTGGCGATCGATTCCGCTTCGGCCGAGGGAATCGATGTGCGAGCCGCCGCCGACTTGCTCGGCGTTACCCTATAAACATCAACCTTTAGAGGAGTAGTACATGCCACCTCAACTCACGGTGACGCTTCCCGATGGCAGCGCGCGAGAGCTTGCTGACGGAGCGACGGTCGCTGACCTCGCTCAACAAATTGGACCCCGTCTTGCAAAGGCGGCACTTGCCGGATCAGTGAACGGGCAGGTGGTGGATTTGTCAACGCCGCTCAATAATGGAGACGAAGTCGCCATCCTCACCCCAACGACACCTGAAGGAAGAGAAGTCCTGCGGCACTCGACGGCGCACGTCTTGGCACAGGCGGTCACGAGGCTCTGGCCAGGGGCGAAATACGCAATTGGCCCGGTAATTGCCGATGGTTTCTACTACGACTTCGATTTGCCCAACGACGCCCGCTTTAGTGATGGTGACCTTGGTCGGATTGAGGCGATGATGCAAACAATCGTCGCAGAGGCCCAACCATTTGTTCGAGACGAATTGTCGGTTGACGAAGGTTTGTCGTTATTTGCCGAACAGCCCTACAAGTGCGAGATCATTACCTCGGTTGGCAGCCTTGCCGATGAAGTCGATGCGGCACCTGAAGTCGTCGGTGGCGCAACGATCGTCTCCACCTATCGCAATAGTCCCGAATTTGTTGACCTCTGCCGTGGACCCCATGTTCCCTCGACGGCGAAGCTCGGTCACTTCAAGTTGATGCGTGTCGCCGGGGCCTACTGGCGTGGCGACGTGCA
>CAIQUD010000145.1 GCA_903874965.1 uncultured Actinomycetes bacterium
CGAGCTTCGTCGCCTCGATCAGCGCTGTTCGAGGAAGCGAGTCGCTCGTCTCATGGCGGCCAAGGGCCTGGTCGGCGCTCATGCACGACGCAAGTGGCGAAGAGGCCGGCCCGATGTCGCCCCAGCCCCTGATCTCGTCAACCGAGACTTCACGGCAACTCGGCCCGACGAGATCTGGGCTGCTGACGTCACTCAGTTCTGGACCCAGGAGGGATGGCTCTACTTCGCCGGCGTCATCGACCTCTACTCACGCCGGGTCGTCGGCTGGGCCATGTCGAGCTCTCCAGACGCTGATCTGGTCATCGACGCCCTTCTCATGGGCTTCGAGCGCAGACGGCCCGACGAGAAGCTCATCCATCACTCGGACCGAGGAGCGATCTACACCTCGTTGGCGTTTGGCAACCGAGCCGCCGAGCTCGGCGTCACCCGATCATTTGGGTCCACCGGCGACTGTTATGACAATGCCGCCGTCGAGTCGCTCTGGGCCACGCTCAAGCGTGATCTCAACTGGATCTACGGCAAGAAGACCTGGCGGTCGAGGGACCTGCTGCGTTCGGCGATCTTCGACTACATCGAGGGCTTCTACAACCCGCAGCGCATCCAGAAGCGCCTCGGCTACCGTTCTCCAGCCGACTTCGAATCAGCTGCCGTCGCTTAGAAACATGTGCGCGGGAGAGCGGGTCAACTCCAGCATGCAGATTGATCCAATCAAGAGTCCATTGGTAGTCACGACGTTCGAGCGGGTCGGCAACGGCGAGTCCAAGCAACTGGTGAGAAACGAGATGGCAGCCCTTGGATTGGTTGGTTCCACGGGACGACCACTGAGTCCCAGCCGCTTCGATGAGATGATCCTCAATCCCCTTTACCGGGGCAGGATCGTTCGTCCAGATTGGGACATTGATGTCGCTGGTGACTTCGCGCCCATGGTTTCTGAAGAGGCCTGGAACCGAGCAAACGTCATCAGGAAGCGTCGCACTAAGAAGTCCCAGGGCCACGACAACACCGAGTTTCCGCTCCGCAAGACAGTTTGCTGCAGCTCCTGCGGCTACAGGCTCACTGGAAGCACCTCTAAGGGTCGCAAGGACTACTACAGCTACTACACCTGTTGGAACCCGTCCTGTAAGGCCGTGTCAGTAAGGAGCGAGACTCTAGAATCGCTATATGAGGGCCTCCTTGCATCGCTGAGCGTCTCTCAGCCCATCTTGGACCTCTTCGAAGCCTCCATGCTCTCTGCATGGAAGGAGCGCCAGCGCACTGCAGCGAGGATGCGAGAGGAGATCTTGAAGAAGTTGCTGACAGCAGAACAGCGACTTGTGGTTCTGACCGATCGCTACCTAGACCAGAAGATCGACGAAGCACTCTTCAACGAGCAGCATCTCCGCCTTAAGAATGAGATCACAATCCTTCGAGAACTTTCTTCGCCCGCCTCAATGGAGGAACAGACTTTGCTCGAAGCGATCCAGCAGTGCCGTGAAATCTTCACAGACCTTGGATCTACTTGGAACCGCCTTGAAAGTCAGCAGCAGTCTCGATTTGTGGCTTCATTGCACCCCGAAGGGTTGATCACTGATGGCACGTCACTTCGAACCACCGAAACCCCTTGGTTCACAAGGGTGATGACCACTTCCGAAGAAGATGAACACCGTTTGGCAGTCCCAACGGGATTCGAACCCGTGTCTTCACCTTGAGAGGGTGATGTCCTAGGCCTCTAGACGATGGGACCCTGACCTCGGAGCTGATCGCTCAGCACCTCGGAGCTCGGGGGGAAGGACTCGAACCCTCAATAACTGGACCAGAACCAGTCGTGTTGCCGATTACACCACCCCCGAAGGTGGAGAACCTATGTTAGCCGATCCCGCCTTCTCCCAACTTCGCTCCTCA